>JBIKMQ010000292.1:0-4173 GCA_044359215.1 Candidatus Chromulinivoraceae bacterium | reverse complement strand
CCGACGAGGCACCCTCGCCTCCCGGAGGCCGGTACTCGACCTCGACCGGGAAGGTGCGGCCCGACACCTCGATGACCGGCGCATCGTTGAAGGCCTTGGAGAAGGCCGCCGTATCGATGGTGGCCGAGGTGATGACGACCTTCAGGTCCGGACGCTGGGCCAGGAGGTTCTTGAGGTGCCCCAGCAGGAAGTCGATGTTGAGCGACCGCTCGTGGGCCTCGTCGATGATGATGGCCTCGTAGTCGGCGAGGGTCGGGTCGCCCTGCACCTCGGCCAGGAGCATGCCGTCGGTCATCAGCTTGATGACCGTGTCGGAGCCGGACCGGTCGTCGAAGCGGATCTTGCACCCCACCTCGCGCCCCCACGGCACCTCGAGCTCCTCGGCGATGCGCCGGGAGATGGACAGCGCGGCCACGCGCCGGGGCTGGGTGCAGCCGATCATGGCCCGGGCACCGAGTCCGGCCTCCAGGCACATCTTGGGGATCTGGGTCGTCTTGCCGGAGCCGGTCTCGCCGGCGATGACCACCACCGGATGGGCGCGGATCGCCGCGACGATGTCGTCTTTGCGCGCCGAGATGGGCAGGCCCGCCGGGTAGTGCGGGCGGGGCATGGTCTGCGCCCGGAGTTCCCGCCGCTCGATCGAGGCCCGTGCCTGTTCCAGCAGGCGATCCAGCGGATGGACGCCGTCGCCGGCGAGTCGGCCGTCGCGCACCCAGCGGGCGGCGCGCGCACCGAGCCGGACCCAGTCCGCGAGCATGCAGCGCGGCAGGAGCTGCCGGAGTTCGTCCACGCGCGGGTCGGTCATGCGATCGGGGCGCAGAGCATGCGACAAGCCCAGCCCGAGGCAACGTCGGGAATGGTCCGGGGCTCGGGGGACCACGAACCCACCGTCGCACCCGGACCTTCGCCCCCAGGCGGTCGCGGGATCCGCCGGCAAGCGACGGGTGGTTCCGGACAATTCCGGGGAAGACCGGGCTTGCGCCCCCACTAGGCTCCCCCTCCGGCATGGGCGTGGCCTCCGGCGACCGGTTGGCCCACGCGACCGAGCCTCTGCACCACGAACTCCAACCCGTCGTCCACCATGCTCCCCAAATACAAAGTCACCTACGACATCGACCAGCACGGCAAGACGCCCGCGTCCCACTTCACCACCGACGATCCGGTCACCTGCGAATCGTTCCTGACGGATCTCCTCGACCGGAACCTCCACATCCGCGAGATCGCGCATGAAGGCGTGGCCCTGCCGGCGAACCAGTTCGACGCGATGATCCGCACGGCCGTGCTGCAACTGGCCTCGCGCCATGTGTGCACCTCGCTGAAGATCTCCACCGACGACGCCCACGTCCGCTTCGGATTGCCCGCCTGAAGCAGGACGGGCCTTCGGTCGCCCATCCCCCCAAGGTTCATCCTCCCCGGTTCGGCCATTGATGTCCCCGGCCGGGACGGTCCAGTCTGCCGTGGAGACGACCATGAGCCGCCCCCTGCCCGCCTCCGCCCCGAGACCGAAGTCCGCCGTTCCTGCCGTTCCCACGGCCACCGCGGCCCTCGCCGCCGCCGTCGATGCGGCGCGCCAGGCCGGGGACCTCATGCGGCGGAACCTCCGGCGCGCCAAGCAGGTCAACGAATCCCACCAGCACGACATCAAGCTCGAGCTGGACGTGCGCTGCCAGAGGCTCATCACCCGGGTGCTGGCCCGCGCCTGCCCGGGCGTTCCCGTGCTCGGCGAGGAGGGCATCGACGCCGCCAGCGCGCAGGCGGCGGCCCGCTGGGTGGTGGACCCCATCGACGGCACGGTGAACTTCGCCTACGGCATCCCGCACGCGGCCGTGAGCATCGCCCTGCAGGTGCGCTCGGCCGGGGGGTTCCACAGCGAGGTCGGCGTGGTGTACGACCCCTTCCTGGACGACCTGTGGACGGCGATCCGGGGCCGGCCGGCCCGGCTCAACGGCCGCATCGCCCGCGTCAGCACCCGGGCCCGGCTCGACGAGGCGATCGTGTCGCTGGGCTTCGCCAAGAGCCAGGACAGCCTGAAGGCCGCGCAGTCGGACTTCCTTGAGCTCACCCACCAGGTGCGCAAGATCCGCATCATGGGCTCGGCCGCGCTGGCCCTCACCTACGTCGCCTGCGGCCGGTTCGACGCCTATGTCGAGGCGGGGGTGCGCCTGTGGGACATCGCGGCCGGCGGGCTCATCGTCGAGTGCGCCGGCGGCACCTTCGCACCCCGCGCCCTCGACGGGGAGCACCGGTACGGACTCGTCGCCAGCAACGGGCTCATCCACGACCAGATCCCGCACACCCGCACGCCGGGAACACGATCGAAGCCCGCAGGCCCCCGGCGGGCGTCGGGGGCCTGAACCGGCACCCGGTCCGGATTCCGGATCCCGACTTCAACCTCCGGGCCGGGAGTGACACGACCCGGCCGGGCTCAGGCCCAGTCGTAGTTGAAGCTGATGCTGATGCGCTCGGCCTTCAGGGGATTGGCGGGCACCTCGTGCCGCAGCCAGCTCTCGAAGAGCGTCACGTTGCCGGCGGTGGCCGGATAGGTCACATGACGCCGCGACCCCGCCCCGCCCGAGGCCGAGACCGGCGGGGAGGCCATGAAGCGGCTCATCCGGGGGTCCTCGAACTTCAGTCCGGCGCACCCGCGCGGCGTGGCCACGTAGTAGGTGCCGCTGACCACCGAGTTGGGGTGCAGGTGCAGGCTGTGGGTCACCCCGTGGGGCATGATGTTGATCCAGCAGTCGGACATCCGGAGGCGGCCCTCCCCGAGGTCCCAGTCCAGCGCCTGCGCGTAGGCGCGGACGTGGCGGTCGATGCGGCGCTCGAGCTCCATGAAGGTCGAGGAGACGGTGTGCAGGCGGTCGATGGACCCGTAGGAGGTGTAGCCACCGGGGTAGTTCTTCTTGGACCATTTCCGGCCGGCCTCGTCGAAGTCGCGGAACTGATGGCATTCCTTGAGCAGTTCGCGGTTGAAGGCGGCGCCGTCGGGCCGCAACCGGGCACTGTAGATGAGGGTGGGGAACCAGGTCTCGAGCCGCTTCACGGCCGGCGAGCCTGCCCGAGAGGTGCCGGGTCGACGAAACCTTTTCGGTCTGGCCAGCGTCGGTACGCCTGTCGTACTGCCAAGGCCATGACCGCCCGGAACCACCCCCACCGCCCGTCGATCACCCGGATCGGCCTCGCGACGGCGGCGGCTTGGTTGGTGGCGGCGGCCGGATGGCTCGGAGGGTTCCCCGTGGAGGCCCTCGGGGCCGACGGGGCCCGCAACGACAGCACCCTGCACTGGGCCTTCCAACCGGTGGCCCGCCCGGAGCCCCCGCCGGTGCGCGACACGGCCTGGCCGATCGACCCGGCGGACCGGTTCGTCCTGGCCGGGCTCGAATCGGCCGGGCTGCGCCCCGTACGCCAGGCCTCGCCGCTCGAGTGGCTGCGGCGGGCCAGCTTCGACCTGACCGGCCTGCCGCCCACACCGGAGCAGGTCTCGGCCTTCACCCCGACGGACGGCCGGGAGGTGCCCGAGTCCCGGTACGCCCAGCAGGTCGACGAATGGCTGGCCAGCCCGGCCTTCGGCCAGCGGTGGGCACGGCATTGGCTCGACGTCGCCCGGTTCGCCGAGAGCGCGGGCAAGGAGCGCAACCACCTTTTCCCCGAGGCGTGGAGGTACCGGGACTGGGTGGTCGACGCCTTCAATGCCGACAAGCCCTACGCGGACTTCGTGCGCGAGCAGGTCGCCGGCGACCTGCTCGCCCGGACGGCCCCGCCGGAGCGGCGTGACGCGCTGGTCGTCGCCACCGGGTTCCTGGCGATCGGCCCCAAGGGGCTCAACGAGGGACGGCGCGAGCAGTTCCTGGCCGACCTCGTGGACGAGCAGATCGACACCACGACCCGCGCGATCCTGGGCGTCACCGTGGCCTGCGCCCGGTGCCACGACCACAAATTCGATCCCATCTCCCAGCGCGACTACTACGCGCTGGCCGGGATCTTCCGGAGCACCGAGACGTGCTACGGCACCACCGGCGACCAGGCCCGCAACCGGCAGCCGTCGAGCCTGCTGCCACTGGCGCGGGCGGCGCGGGCGGAATTGGCGCTCGAGCCCCGACCGGGTCCGGCCCCGCGCCGTCGTGCGCCAGAGCGCGCGGCCCGACCGGCGGGCATCCCGGACAACCGGGCCAC
>JBIKMQ010000291.1:0-4179 GCA_044359215.1 Candidatus Chromulinivoraceae bacterium | reverse complement strand
CGGACACCGCCGGATGAAGTCGCCGCCCGCGCGGCCGGTGCCGGGGTGGTGCTGACCAACAAGGCCCTGCTGGGGGCCGATCAGATCGCAGCCCTGCCCGACCTGCGCTTCATCGGCGTTACCGCGACGGGGTTCAACGTGGTCGACATCGCGGCGGCGAGGCGGAGGGGCATCGTGGTCTCGAATGTGCCGGGGTACGGCACCCGGTCGGTGGCGCAGCACGTCTTTGCGCTGCTGCTGGAGCTCACCCAACGGGTCGGGGACCACAGCCGGGCGGCGCGCGGCACCGGATGGCCGTCGGCGAAGGACTGGTGTTTCTGGGACGGACCCCTGATCGAGCTCGACGGACTGACCCTCGGGATCGTCGGGTTGGGCGAGATCGGCACGGCCGTGGCGGGCATTGGCGAGGCCTTCGGCATGCGGGTCCTGGCGACCCGCTCGAGCCGGCGCCCTATGCCGGGCAACGCCGTCGAGGCGAGCATCGACGAGATCTTCGCCCGCAGTGACGTGGTCAGTCTGCATTGCCCGCTCACCCCGGAGACCCGGGGCCTGGTCGACGCGGCACGTCTGGCCCGGATGAAGCCCACGGCCTTCCTCATCAACACCGCCCGTGGTCCGTTGATCGACGAGGCGGCCCTGGCCGAGGCGCTCAACTCGGGGCGCCTCGCCGGCGCCGGTCTCGACGTCCTGTCGCAGGAACCGCCGGCCGCCGACAATCCGCTGCTGGTGGCGCGCCACTGCCTGCTCACGCCCCACCAGGCCTGGGCCACCCGGGCCGCACGTTCCCGCCTGATGGACGCCACGGTGGCCAATGTGCTGGCCTTCCTGGCGGGTTCGCCCCGGAACGTCGTCTCATGAGCCCGTTCCTGTACGGCCTCAACGCCAGCACGATCCGCGGGACGCCCGTGCTGGAGCAGATCCGCCTCGCCGCCGCGGCGGGCTACCGGGCCATCGAGTTGTGGTATGCCGACACCGATGCGTACCTGTCCGGCGGTGGCACCCTTGGCGAGATCCGACGGGCGGTGACCGACTCCGGCCTCATGGTCCCGACGATGATCTACGTCGCCGGGTGGTTCGACGCCGAGGAAACCCGATGGCCCGCCCTCCGAGAGGCGGCGGCCCGGCGTTTCGAGCAGGCCGCGGAAATCGGGGCCCGACACGTGATCTGCTCCCCGCCCGAGGGACGCGCCGACCTGGCCATCGGGGCCCGGCGCTATGCCGAGTTGCTCGAATTGGGCCGACGGGCCGGCATCGGTCCCTCCTTCGAGTTCCTCGGGTTCGTGGAGCAGTACCGGAGCATCGAGGTGGCCCTCCAGGTGCTGGCGACGGCCGGGGGCGGCACCACGGTGGTCGATCCGTTCCACATCTTCCGGGGTGGGGGATCGGTCGAATCGTTGGCCTTGCTGCGCGCGGACCAGATCGCCGTGTCGCATTTCAACGATGTCACCGACCGGGTGCCGCGCGACCGGCAGGGCGACGGCGACCGCGTGTTGCCCGGCGAGGGGGTCTTCGACCTGCGGCGGCATGTCGCGCTGCTTCGGTCGATCGGGTTCCAAGGGGTCCTGTCGCTGGAACTTTTCCGCGAGGACCTCTGGGCCTGTGACCCACGGGAGGTGGCACGACTTGGTTTGGAGAAGCTGCGGGAGGTGGTGGAATCATGAAGGCCGAATGCATCCTGAAGGCGGGCGCGGTGTTGGGGGAGGGACCGGTGTGGCATGCGGGTCGGCTCCGCTGGGTGGACATCGAGCGACGGGAGGTTCATTGCCTCGACGTCGTCACCGGCCGCGACCGGGCCTGGACCCTGCCGTCGCGGGTCGGTTTCGTCGTGCCCCGCGACTGCGGCGGGTTCGTGGTGGGCACCGAGCACGGACTGGCCGTTTGGGACGAGGGGCTCCTGGAACCCTTCGCGCATCCGGAGGCCGAACGTCCCGGCAACCGGTTCAATGATGCCAAGTGCGATCCGCAGGGCCGGCTTTGGGCGGGCACGATGGCCATCGACGAGGCCTCGGGGCGGGGGAGCCTGTACAGGGTGAATCCCTCGGGCGTCGCGCGGATGCTCGAGGGGGTGAGCATTTCCAATGGGCTCGCCTGGTCGCCCGACGGAGGCACGCTGTACTACATCGACTCGCCGACCCGCCGCGTGGACGCCTTCGATGTCCAGGAGGGGCTTATTTCCCGGCGCCGTACGGTGATTACCCTTGAGGACGGATTTCCCGACGGGATGTGCTCGGATGCCGACGGCAACCTGTGGATCGCCCTGTGGGGCGGGCGATGCGTCGCCTGCCACGACCCGCGCACCGGCCGGCGGGTGGCGCGGATCGACGTGCCGGTCGACGCGGTGACCTCCTGTTGCTTCGGGGACGGCGGTACGCTGTTCATCACCACGGCCAGCCGCGACCTCGATGCGGCGGGGCGCCGTGGGCAACCCTTGGCCGGCGGCATATTTCGCGCAGAGACCACGACCCGCGGAGTGCCCGTGGCAACCTATCGAGGGGATCCTCCTCCGAGGCCGTCGGCCTGAGGGCTTTTCGGGAGGGGCTTTTCGGGAGGGGCTTTTCGGGAGGGGCTTTTCGGGAGGGTTCGCACCTTGTAGGCGCTCTTGGCGTTCAAGGCCTCCCGCGGGCCACCGATCCGGCAGCCTCCGTCATGGGGCCTCCATCCTGCGGCCTCACCAATACCCGTAACAGCCGTCGGCGCCCCAGATTTGCGATCCCCGATAGCGGTTCATCTGGCGGATGTCCTTCCAGCGAACCGAGCCATCCAGCAAGCCCACATTGCCGCCCTTGGCCCCGAGGTCGGCGGGCCGCTGGTCGTAGGCCTCGGGGTGGGCGTCGAAATAGGCGTCGTCGGCGATGCGGGGCCCGCGGGCGGTGTGGGGCACCAGGATCCGCTGGTAGGCCGGCGAGTCCACGTTGAGGTCGGCCAGCAGCACGAGGCTGGGATCTTCGGTGGCCTTCTGCGGTGACACCCAGGTGTTGGTGACGCCGTCGATCAGCCCCCAGGGGGAATTCGGGTGCCCGCCCAAGTAATGGTAGCCGATCGCGATCCCGTAATCCGGATGGTTGCGCCAGGCGGGTCGTTGCATCCAGCGCGTCAGGTTCGGGCAGTCGAAGGCCTTCAGGTCGGTCGTGTAGCGCAGCAGGTTGGTCTGGTTGGCGCTGGAGAACACCGGGGTGTGGGTGTCCTTGGTGTCGACCTTGTCCGTGCCCCCCTGCGGCAAGTACTGCTCGTTGTCGTTGGCATAGAGCAGCGCGGCGAGGATAAACTGCCGCATGTTGTTGAGGCAGGCCGTTCGCTGGGCCCGCTCTTTGGCCGCCCCGAGCGCGGGCAGGATCATGCCGGCCAGAATGGCGATGATGGCGATGACCACCAGGAGTTCGATGAGCGTGAAGGCACGAGACCTCCGACGTTGCCGCGCGGTCGACGCGGCTCCGCCATGGGATGGATGGGGTTGGCCCAGGGGTCCGGCGTGGTCGGAGGAAACGCTCATGGCTGGGGACCCTCGGCCACGCGGAGCAGCAGCGATTCGGCCGGGGCGTCCATCACGGCCTCCAGCGCACCGCCCGCCGGGGTGGCCAGGAATCGCAGTGCGGTCGCTCTCCAGACCAGTGGTGCACCCGAGGGAATCCAGGCGGTTTCGAGCCGTATCCGGGGAGCCTCCGGCGCACCCAGAGCCTGGGCGCCGGTCGAGGTGACCCGCAGGGTGAGGCGGCCGGTCCCGGGAAGCATCTCGGCCTCAAGGCGCAGGGGTGGCAGGGGCGTTGGCTCCGCACCCAGGTCCAGCGAGACGATCTCCAGGTTGCTCCGGGCATAGAGCCGACCGTTCGAGAAGGCCGGATGGTTCCACGAAGTGCCCGAAAGGGCCTGGTACCGGGCGATCTCGGAGTAGGCCGCCGGATCGGGCTCGACCAGCACCAGTTCGCCGCGCTCGGTGAGCACCACCAGTTTGCCGCCCACCTTGATGAGGGATCCGTATCCCGGGTTGCCCGACCCGACGGTCGAGGTGATCCAGGTGTTGGTGCGTCCGGCGAGGCTGAAGCAGGAGAGGCTGCGGGAGCCGCGCTCGACGACGCTGTAGAGGTGCCCTTCGTGGGGCACGGGCGTCGCCCAGTGGTTCTGGTACGCGCTGCTGCGCTTGAAGTCCGTCTGGCCCACCGAAAAGGTCGATCCGCTGCGGGT
>JBIKMQ010000290.1:0-4183 GCA_044359215.1 Candidatus Chromulinivoraceae bacterium | reverse complement strand
CGAGGACGACGCAGATGTCGGAGTTGTACTGGATTGCTTGACCCTTGCGGAGTTCGTTCGCGTTGACTGCCATAGTGGGGACGGGATGACCCGCTGGGCCATCCAGCGGAAAGAACCAAAAGCCTATCGCCCGGCGACCGACTGGCAAGCGTCCAATTCAGGCCCCGGAATCCGGGAATCCGCCATTCTCCTCATCCCCCCATTCCGCCCCCCGGACCCGATCGGGCGTTCGGCCGAGCGGCGCCCGGGCGTATCCGGGGAAATTGGCTTCACCTCGGCCGGCCGCCTGCCCCATCCTCACGCCCCGCCCGGGAACGCCCGGGCCCACCGCCCGCGCTCCCGCCGCCCATGAAAGCCAAGCTCGTCATCACCCCGAAGAAGGCCGTGCTCGATCCGCAGGGCAAGACCGTCGCCAACGCCCTCGAACACATGGGATACGCCGGGGTGGCCGGGGTCCGCATGGGCAAGTACATCGAGATCGACCTTGCCCCGGGCACCCAGGCCGCCGAGGCCGAGCAGGCCCTCAACGAGGCCGCGCGCCGCTTCCTGAGCAACCCGGTGATCGAGGACTACCGGCTGGAGATCGTGGAATGAGCCCCGGCAACCCGACCTCGACCATGCGGCTGGCCATCCTCCAGTTCCCGGCCTCCAACTGCGACCAGGACTGCGTCCACGCGGTGCGGGCGATGGGGGCCCGGGCCCGGATGGTCTGGCACAAGGAGACCTCCCTGGGCGATGTCGACGCGGTGATTGTCCCCGGTGGGTTCAGCTACGGCGACGCGTTGCGGTGCGGCGCCATCGCCCGCTTCAGCCCGGTGATGCAGGCCGTGATCCGGTTCGCCGAGTCGGGCGGCCTCGTGCTGGGCATCTGCAACGGCTTCCAGATCCTCTGCGAGGCCGGCCTGCTGCCCGGGGCGCTGATCCGCAACCGCGACCTGCGGTTCCACTGTGAGCAGGTCTTCCTGAAGACCGCCAACTTCGACACTCCCTTCACCTCCGGCATCGCCCGCGACGGCGCCCCGCTGCGCATCCCCATCGCCCATGGCGAGGGCTGCTACTTTGCCGATGCCCCGACCCTTGGGCGCCTTGAGGCTGGTCGCCAGATCCTCTGGCAGTATTGTGACGCGACCGGCGCGGTGACGGAGGCGGCCAACCCGAACGGCTCGGTGCGCAACATCGCCGGCATCGCCAACGAGCGGTTCAACGTCGCGGGGCTCATGCCCCACCCGGACCGCGCGGTCGAGGGCCTGCTGGGCAGCGAAGACGGCCGGGTCATCCTGTCGGGCATGATCGCCTCGCTGGAGTCGCGCCGGAAGGCCGCGGCCTGAGGCCTCGCCGGGCAGCACCGCTACCCAACGGCGGAACCTGCTCCACGCCCCGGCCCGTGGAGTTTGCGCGGGTCCCGGGCGCGGGGTCTCACCACCGATCAGGCGGACGCACCGCTGGCGCGAGCCGGGCAAGGTAGTCGTCGCGGGGGATTTCCCGCGCACCGAGGGCCCGGGTCACGGGCGTGACCATCTGGCAATCGAACAACATGAAGCCCCGGGCCGCGAGGTGGCGGTCGAGGTGGTGCAGGGCGACCTTCGACGCATCGTCCGCCCGGTGGAACATGGACTCCCCCGCGAAGAAGGCCCCGAGCGCCACGCCGTAGACGCCACCCACCAGGCGGTCGTCCAGCCAGCATTCGACACTGTGGGCATGTCCGGCATGCGCCAACGCCAGGTAGGCGGCCAGGAGCCCCTCCGAGATCCAGCTCGAGCGGACACCCCGACGGGGCTCGGTGGCACAGGCGCGGATGACGCCCTCGAAGTCCGCGTCGACGGTCACCCGGTAGACTCCACGTCGGAGCGTCCGGGCGAGGCTGCGGGAAACATGCAGGCCACCGACCTCGAGGATGCCGCGAGGGTCGGGCGACCACCAGGTGACCGGGTCGGCGGACCACGGGAACAGTCCGCTCCGGTAGGCCTCGAGCAGCCGCTCCACCGACAGGTCGCCCCCGACGGCCACGAGGCCATCGCCCCGGGCCCCGCGAGGGTCGGGCAACCGGTCACCCGGCGCCACGAACGCGACGGCTCCGGCAGACCGGCTCATGCCGGGAAAGCGGCCGAGAGGAGGAAGCCCTGGATCCGGCTGGCGACCACCAGCTCGAACCAGGACCGGAACTCCGGGGCGTCGGTGGACAGGTCGTCCGGTGGCTCCGGAGGGTTCGGACTCCCGAGCCGTTCCCAGGCCCCGAGCCGCACCTCGTTGAGCACCTGGAGGAACATCTCCAGCTCGGCAGGCGCCAGCAGCAGCAGCCGACCCGGCCTGTCACCCTCCACGGTGGCGGTCTCCGGGGCATCGTCAAGAAGCTCCAGCAGACGCGCCCGGGTCGAAGCCCGATGGCCCTCCAGCTCATCGGCCAGCTCGACGGCTCCGGCCGCCTGCAGTTCGGGCGAGGCGCGGCTCAGGCGCGGGGCAAGCCTCGGGCCATGCGGGGTCCGGAGGATGGAGACCAGCAGCCCCCGTTCGACCTCGGCGAGGACCCAGGAGGTGCCCTCGGAGTCCTTCCCCAGGAGCCTCATGGGTTGCCCGGCTCGATGGTGGCGTTGATCGAGTACTTCTGGAGGGCGTGCACGTGGTGCTCGGCCTTCTCGAAGCTCTCGCGCACGAGGGCGCTGCGTCCCTTCTCGTGGACCTCCAGCATGTGGCGCTGGGCCTTCTCGTGCGTCCAGCCGAAGACCTGCTGGAAGACGTGGGTCACGTAGGGCATGAGATTCACCGGATCATCCCAGGCGATGACCACGTAGTCGCGCTCACGGATGCCCTGTTCCTGGGCATGGCGGTCGACTTCGGGCCGTTCGATCTCGACGGTTCCTGGGGCGGCGTTGCTTCGGGGGTCGGTCATGACGTGGGGGACGGAGGCTGCATCCCCGACCTTGAAGCTTACGGGGCGTCTCCGGAAAGGCAACGGCCGCCGGAGTCCGGCGGCCGTCGGGCGCTCGGGCCGTGATGCCCGAACCTTGCTGGGCCTCAGCGCTTCTGGCGGCGCTTGAGGGTCAGCTGGGTGAGGGAATGCATGAGCGCAGCCTGCGCCAGCGCCTGTTCCTCATCCCCGAGCTTCTGCGCCAGCCGGGCCTCGGCCTGGCGGCGGGCCTCCTCGGCCTTGGCCTCGTCGATGTCGTCGGCGCGGATGGCCATGTCGGTCAGGATGGCGACCCGGCTGCCGGTGATCTCGGCAAACCCCTCGCCGACGGCCAGGAAATGATCCTGACCGCCCTTGCGGGCGACGATCTCGCCATGGGCGATCTGGGTCATGAGCGGGATGTGCATCGGGAAGATGCCCATCTCGCCCTCGACCCCCGGCAACGTGACCATCTCGACCTCCTCGGAATAGATGCGGGCCTCCGGGGTGACGATCTCCAGCTTGAGGGTGGCCATGGCGTCGGTGGGTTGGCTTCGGACTCTTGGGGGACGGGGGTTGGGACCGTGGGGGACGGGTGGGATCGGACCGTTCAGTCCTTGATCTCGTCGATGCCGCCCTTCATGTAGAAGTTGGCTTCGGCCACGTCGTCGTACTTGCCTTCCAAGATCTCCTTGAAGCTCCGGACAGTCTCGGACACCGGCACCTGCTTGCCGGGACGGCCGGTGAACTGCTCGGCCACGGTGAACGGCTGGCTGAGGAACTTCTGGATCTTGCGGGCGCGGAAGACGGTGAGCTTGTCCTCGGCGGACAACTCGTCCATGCCCAGGATCGCGATGATGTCCTGCAGGTCCTTGTAGCGCTGGAGCACCTTCTGGACACCACGGGCCACGTTGTAATGCTCCTCGCCGACGAACTCGGGCGCCAGCGCGCGGGAGTTCGAGGCCAGCGGATCGACGGCCGGGAAGATGCCCAGCTCGGCGATGGAACGCTCGAGCACGATGGTCGCGTCCAGGTGGGCGAAGGTCGTCGCGGGGGCCGGGTCGGTGAGGTCGTCCGCGGGCACGTACACCGCCTGGAAGGAGGTGATGGACCCCTTCTTGGTGGAGGTGATGCGTTCCTGCAGGTTGCCCATCTCGGCGGCCAGCGTCGGCTGATAACCCACCGCCGACGGGGTGCGGCCCAGCAGCGCCGACACCTCGGATCCTGCCTGCGAGAAGCGGAACACGTTGTCGACGAAGAGGAGCACGTCCTGGTTCTTCTCGTCGCGGAAATACTCGG
>JBIKMQ010000289.1:0-4193 GCA_044359215.1 Candidatus Chromulinivoraceae bacterium | reverse complement strand
CCACCGTCGCGCTCGAGGCCGCCGACCTGTCCAAGCCCGGTCGCCGGATCCTTGCTGCGGATGATTCCACGCGCCGCTTGGCGATCATCGCCCCGGACGGTTCTTTCGAGTGGGAGATCCCGGTCACGGCCATCCACGATGCGCACGTGTTGCCCAATGGCCATGTGCTGCTCCAGCAGGGATGGACGAAGGTCCAGGAGGTGGACCGCGACAAGAAGGTGGTCTGGGAGTACGACGCGGCGAAGGCCAACCCGGGCAAACCGGTCGAGGTGCATGCCTTCCAGCGCCTCGAGGGCGGACTGACCATGATCGCGGAGTCGGGCCCGGCTCGGATCCTCGAGGTGGACCGCGAGGGCAAGGTGCGCCGCGAGGTGAAGCTGCAGGTCGATCATCCCAATGCGCACTCCGACACGCGCCGGGTCCGCAAGATCGCCAACGGCAACTACCTGGTGGCCCATGAGGCCGACGGTCGTATCCGCGAGTACGATGCGAAGGGCAAGGTGGTCTGGCAGTACGACATCCCCCTCTTCGGCAAGGAACGCAAGGGTGGCCACGGTCCCGAGGCCTGGGGCAACCAGGCCTACAGCGCCATCCGCCTGGCCAATGGCAACACCCTCATCGGTGGGGGCAACGGCCACAGCGTGCTCGAGGTGGATCGCGCGGGGAAGATCGTGTGGCAAATCACCCAGAACGACCTGCCCGGCATCACGCTGGCCTGGATCACCTGCGTGGATCGTCTGCCCAACGGCAACACGTTGATCGGCAACTGCCACGCCGGTCCTGAGAATCCGCAGTTCATCGAGGTGACCCGTGACAAGAAGGTCGTCTGGAGCTGGAAGGATTTCACCCGTTTCGGCAATTCCACCCCGGTGGTGGCCGTGCTGCCTCCGCGCAAGTGATCGGGGTTCCCATGGGCTTCCGGATGGCTTCCATCGGCGGTCGGATCGTCCGGTGGGGAGCCGGGCTGGCCGTGGGCCTGGGCTTGGATCTTGGTGTCGGGCTCGGCGTTGGGCTCGGCGTTGGGCTCGGTGGGCGGTGGGGCTTCGCTTCGGCGGCCGAGGTCGTGCAGGCGGCTGAACCTCGGGTCGGCTCGGTCTCGCCGGCGTCGGTGGACCGGCGTCGTTCGCACTGGGCCTTCCAACCGCTGCGGGCCGTGGTGCCGCCGGCCGTTGCACCGGAGGCCCCGGGCGCTGGCCCGGCCAACACCATCGATGCCTTCATCGCCGAGCGTCTTCGGGCCCGGGGTCTGCCGTTCCCCCAGGCGGCCTCGCGCCGGGCCCTGATCCGGCGGGTGACCTATGACCTCACCGGGTTGCCGCCCACGCCCGAGGCCGTGGAGGCCTTTGTCCGCGACCCGTCGCCGCAGGCCTGGGAACATCTGGTGGACCGGCTGCTGGAATCGCCCCATTACGGGGAGAAGTGGGCCCGCCACTGGCTCGACCTGGTGCGCTTCGCCGAGACCAACAGCTACGAGACCGACGAGCCCAAGCCCCACGCCTGGCGTTACCGCGACTACGTCATTCGCGCCTTCAACACCGACAAGCCCTACGACCGGTTCCTGCGCGAACAACTCGCGGGCGATGAACTTCCGGACGGTGGGGCCGACGGAGTGATCGCCACGGGGTTCCATCGCCTGGGCATCTGGGACAACGACCCCGCCGACAAGGAACTCGCGCTCTTCGACCAGTTCGACGACCTGGTGGCCACCACCGGACAGGTCTTTTTGGGGCTCACGGTCGATTGCGCCCGGTGTCACGACCACAAGATCGACCCCATCTCCCAGCGCGATTACTACGCCCTGCTGGCCTTCTTCCGGAACATCCATCCCTACCGCAACGGGGGCGCGACCGACGAGGTGCCGCTACCGGGAGAGGCCGGGTCCAAGGCGCTGGCCGTGACCGAGCCCGGGACCGTCGCGCCGGCCACGCATCTGCTGCGGCGGGGCAATCCCTCGAGCCCGGGCGAGGCGGTGGAACCGGGGTTCCTTTCGGTGCTGGGCACGCCGCCTCCGGTCATCACACCGCCGGCGTCGGGGCGATCTTCCGGCCGCCGTCGGGCGTTGGCCGACTGGATCGCCTCGCCCGCGAACCCGCTCACCGCCCGGGTGATCGTCAACCGGGTCTTCCAGCATCATTTCGGTCGGGGCCTGGTGCGTACGCCCAGCGACTTCGGCCTGCAGGGCAGCGCCCCGACGCATCCCGAACTCCTCGATTGGCTGGCGGCCGAGTTCGTGCGCGATGGCTGGAGTTTCAAGCGCCTGCATCGGCGGATCCTCACCTCGCGGGCCTACCAGGCCTCGGCCACGCCCACGCCCGAGGCCGCGAAGGCCGATCCGGCCAACGACCTCTTCTCGCGGTTCGACGCGCGACGCCTGACCGCCGAGGAGATCCGCGACTCGGTGCTCTGGGTCAGCGGGGCGGGCAATCCGCGGATGGGTGGCCCCGGTGTGTATGTGGCCCTGCCCAAGGAGGTGCTGGCCAGCCAGTCGGTGCCGGGCAAGGGCTGGGGAAATTCTCCGACCGAGGAGCAGCATCGCCGGAGCATCTACATCCATGTGAAGCGCTCGCTGCTCACCCCGGTGCTGCTCTCCTTCGACCTGGCCGAGACCGACCGATCCACGCCCGTGCGGTTCGCGACGACCCAACCGACCCAGGCGCTGGGCATGCTCAACGGGCCGTTCTTCAACGAGCAGGCCCGCGTGCTGGCCGACCGCATCCGGGCCGAGGTGGGCGAGCGTCCCGAGGCCCAGGTCCGGCGGGTGCTCCACCGGGTCACCGCTCGTCCGCCTTCCGAGACCGAGGTGGCCCGGGGCGTGGCGCTCATGCGTTCGCTGACGGCGGAAGAAGGCCTGGGTGCACGGGCCGCACTCGATGCCTTCTGCCTGATGGCCTTCAACCTCAACGAATTCCTCCATCTCGAATGACACCCCATGGATCGGCGGCCCAGTCCGCCCAGCACGGGCCCTTCTGCCGGCGCACCCGGCGGGAATTCCTCTGGCAGGCGGGGGCGGGTTTCACCGGCACCGCGCTCGCGGGCCTGATGGCGCTGGACGCCGGTCGGGCCCAGGCGGCCTCGGTCTCGAAGGCTTCGCCCGATGCCAATCCGCTGAAACCGAAGCGGCCGCATCACCGGGCCAAGGCCAAGAGCGTCATCTTCCTCTTCATGTACGGTGGCCCGAGCCACATCGACACCTTCGACCACAAGCCGAAGCTCAACGCCCTGGATGGCAAGACCATCGCGGTGAAGACCTTCGGCCGCGGGGGCAAGCGCAACGAGGGACGCGTGGTGGGCACGAAGTGGGGATTCAAGCCTTACGGCCAGTGTGGGAAATGGGTGAGCGATCTCTTTCCCCACATCGGCGGCTGCGTCGACGACATCGCCTTCCTGCATTCGCTGACGGCCGACTCGCCGATCCACGGCTCGGCGATGCTGCAGATGAACACGGGCAAGATCCTCTCGGGCAGCCCGTGCCTGGGTTCGTGGGTGAACTACGGCCTCGGCACCGTGAGCGAGAACCTGCCGGGCTTCGCGGTGATGCTCGACCCCATCGGCGGGCCGATCTCCGGGGCCAAGAACTGGGCCAGCGGCTACATGCCGGCGACCTACCAGGGCACGGTGCTGCGTTCGGCGGGCGATCCCATCCTCGACCTGCAACGGCCGGCCGGGATGGGGGCGGGCACCCAGCGGCGGGTGTTGGATGCCTTGCGCGAGTTCAATGCCGATCACGCGGCCATGCATCCCGAGAACTCCAACCTCGCCGCCCGCATCGCGAGCTACGAGTTGGCCTTCAACATGCAGCGGCATGCCCCCGAGGCCGTGGATCTGGCCCGCGAGAGCGAGGCCACCCGACGCCTCTACGGCCTCGACGATCCGCGCACCGAGGAGTTCGGCCGTCGCTGCCTCCTGGCACGGCGACTGGTCGAGCGGGGCGTGCGCTTCATCCAGCTCTATGCCGGCGGGGCCCACAACGACGACAACTGGGACGCCCACACCGACATCGAGAAGAACCACAACTTCCACGCAGGTCGCACCGACAAGCCCATCGCCGGCCTCATCCAGGACCTCAAGCAACGGGGCCTGCTGGAAGAGACTCTCATCGTCTGGGGTGGTGAATTCGGCCGGCAGCCCACGGCGGAATACGAGAAGGGCACCGGGCGCGACCACAACGCCTATGGCTTCACCATGTGGATGGC
>JBIKMQ010000288.1:0-4194 GCA_044359215.1 Candidatus Chromulinivoraceae bacterium | reverse complement strand
TGGTTGAAGGCGACCCTCGAGGGGCGTGGCAGGATCTCCCCGGGGGACCTGGACCTGCTGAGACTGGCCGACACGCCCGAGGAGGTCCTGCGCATCATCACCGAATACCGCGAGATGGTGGGCATCCCGGAATCCGTTCCGGAGGCGTTCCGATGAAGCCCCCGTTCCTCACCCAATCGTCGTCCGCCCGTCACCTCACCGACACCCTCCCATCCCGACATCACTTCCCATGATCTCACTCCAACGACTGGTCGGCGGCGGCGACATCTTCTTCGACCTGCTCGAGCAGAGCGCCGACGAGGCCGGCGAGAGCGTCCGCATCTTCGTCCGCCACCTGACTTCCTCAGACCCGGCGGCGCTCGAGCAGTTCGCCGTCGTCCGCCGCAAGGAGAAGCGCATCACCGAGGAGATCAGCCTGCGCCTCACCCAGACCTTCGTGACCCCCCTCGAGCGCGAGGACATCGATGCCCTCGCTCAGGCACTCTACAAGATCCCCAAGACGCTGGAGAAGTTCGCCGAGCGCTACCAGGTCAGCCCGCCCCCGTTGCCGAGGGAACGTTTCCATCGGCAGGCCGAGCTGCTGCAGAAATCCATGGAGACGCTGCAATCGATGGTCCGGGAGCTGCGCGCATCACCCGACCTGTCCCGGATCAAGGACCAGAACCTGACGCTTCAATACCTCGAGGGGCAGGCCGATGCCCTGATGGTCGAGCGGCTCAAGGACCTCTACAACGAGCCACACGACGCGGTGGGCGTGGTGGCACAGAAGGATCTCTACGACCTGCTGGAGAAGGTCGTCGACCGCTGCCGCGACGCCGGGAACATCGTCGTGCAGACCGTGCTGAAGAACTCCTGAGCTGCGGCAGCCCCGGCGGATGGTGCCGGGACCGTGGGGCTTGTCGGTTCAACCGGCTTCAGCGCCCCGCCCCATTGGAGCCATTGGCGGGAATGGGCCCGGGGTGGATGTCGAGGTAGGTGTAGTCCTTCAGGCCCCTCTCGTACTCGTCGAGCAGCCGCATGCCCTCGGTGGGCTTGAGCTTGTCGCCCTTGATGGCGGCATCCACCTGGGCCTTCATCTGCCGCTTGAGCTCGCCCTCGTCGTACTGCACCGAGGTCAGGCACTGGCTGATGGTGTTGCCCTCGATGACCTCCTCGACGTAGTAGCCGCAGGGCTCGTCGGGCTCGAGGAAGACGTGCACCTCGTTGACCCGGCCGAAGAGGTTGTGCAGGTCGCCCATGATGTCCTGGTAGGCGCCCATGAGGAAGAAGCCCAGGTAATAGGGCTCCTGGCCGTGGGGGGTCTCGCGGAGCTCGTGCAACGGCAGCGTGTCGCGGACGTCGCGCAGGTCGACGAACTTGTTCATGCACCCGTCGGAGTCGCAGGTGATGTCCACCAGCGTGCCCTCGCGCGTCGGGCGCTCGAGCAGGCGGTGCACCGGCATCACGGGGAACAACTGCCCCAGCGCCCAGTGGTCGAGCAGCGACTGGAACACCGAGAAGTTGCACAGGTACTGGTCGCCGAGGCTGTCCTCGAGCTGGCGGATCTCCTCGGGCACGTAGGCCTGGCCGCGGAACGACTGCACGACCTCCTTGGAGATCTCCCAGTAGAGGGTCTCGATCTTGGCCTTCTCGGGCAGCTCGAGCACGCCCAGGGTGAACATCTGGTGGGCGTCCTCCTTGCGCTCGAGCGCGTCGTGGAAGGCCTCGAGCTTGTTGAGCTTCCCGAGGTTGTCCCGGATCTCGAGCATCTCCTTCACCAACCGGTGCTCGTCGGCCCCGTACCGGAACTCGACCTCCGGCCGCGCCTTGTCGATGGACCCGAACACCTCGACCACCAGCACCGAGTGGTGGGCCACCAGCGCACGGCCCGACTCGCTCACGATGTCCGGGTGCGGCACGCCCTCGGCGTTGCAGACGTCGGCGATGTAATAGACGATGTCGTTGGTATACTCCTGCAGCGTGTAGTTGGTGGAGCTGTCGAACGCGCTGCGCGAACCGTCGTAGTCGACACCCAGGCCGCCGCCGACATCCATGAACTCGATGGGGAAGCCCATCTTCTTGAGCTTGGCGTAGAAGCGGGCGGCCTCCTGGACGGCCTTCTTGACCGTGAGGATGTCGGGCACCTGCGAGCCGATGTGGAAGTGCAGCAGCTTGAAGCTGTTGGGAAGGTTCTCGGCGCGGAGCAGCTCGGCCGCGGCCAGCAGCTCCGAGGTGCTCAGGCCGAACTTGGCGTTCTCACCCCCGCTCTCGGCCCACTTCCCCGCGCCCTTGCTGAGCAGGCGGGCCCGGATGCCGATCATGGGCTCGACGCCGACCTGCTTGGAGACGCTCACGATCTGGCGCAACTCCTCGAGCTTCTCGACCACCAGGATGACCTTCTTGCCGAGCTTGATGCCCGAGAGGGCCAGGCGGATGAAGGCCTGGTCCTTGTAGCCGTTGCAGATGATGAGCCCGCCAGGCTGGTCCTGGAGCGCCATGCCGGCGTACAGCTCGGGCTTGGAGCCGACCTCGAGGCCGAAATTGAAGGCCTTGCCCGCGTCGAGGATCTCCTCCACGACCTCGCGGAGCTGGTTGACCTTGATGGGGAAGACGCCCCGGTAGATGCCCTTGTACTGGAACTCGGCGATGGAGTTGCGGAAGGCGTTGTTCAGGTGGGCCACCCGATCGCGCAGGATGTCCTGGAAGCGGATCAGCAGCGGGAACTGCAGCTTGCGCTGGCGGGCCTCCTCGATGATGTCGGCGATCTCGATGGCCGCGCCCTTCTCGCGCAGCGGCGTGACCACCACGTTGCCCTCGGCGTTGACGTCGAAGTAGCCCGCGCCCCAGCGGTCGATGTTGTAGAGGGAGCGCGCGGCGGGGATGTCCCACGGGGTGGGGGCGACGGCGGGCGCGGGTCTGGGTTCGCTCATGGGTGACAACGCAGCAAGGCCGGGACTCTAGGAACGAGTGGGGTGGATTCAAGCGACAGGTTTCGAAAAATGCGCGCGGGTCCGGCCGTTCCGGCGGCGGGCGATCCGACCGTCGGCCGTCGGCGCCGCGACCCCGGCAGGGCTTCGACTTGGGATTCGTCCGTTTTCACGGCATCTTGTCGCCATCATGCGTCTGCTGATCGCCATCACCGGGGCCAGCGGGACCATCTACGCCCAGCGACTGCTGGACCAGTTGGACACCCGCGAGCACGAGGTCCATGTCATGCTCAGCCAGTACGCCCCGCAGGTGATCGAGGCCGAACAGCCGGGGGGCCTGCGACTGGCCGATGGGGTGCGGGTCCACAATCACCGGTCGATGAACCTCCCGTTTGCGAGCGGGTCCAACCCGCCGGACGCCATGGTGGTGATCCCGTGCAGCATGGGCACCCTCGGGCGGATCGCCCACGGCCTGAGTTCGGACTCCATGCTCCGCTGCGCCGACGTGATGCTCAAGGAACGCAGACGGCTGATCCTCGTGCCGCGCGAGACGCCGATTTCGCTGGTCCACGTGAGGAATTTCGAGCTGCTCATCCAGGCCGGCGCCCAACTGATCCCGGCCAACCCGCATTTCTACAACCGGCCCACCACGGTCGAGGCGGTCGCCGACACGGTGGTGGCCCGGGTCCTCGACCAAATGGGCGTGGCCCACCGGCTCGCCGTGCGCTGGCAGGAGGAGGCCGAGTAGCGCCGGCGCCCCAAGTCCACCCCCCCCCGCCTTCCCGCCCCCGATGCCTCCGTCGCATCCCACCTCCAGATCCCGATGATTTCCCTGCTCTCCAAGTGGGCTTCCTTCGTGAAGTTCAGCCACACGGTGTTCGCCCTGCCCTTCGCCTTGGCCTCCATGATGCTGGCCGCTCGCGATCAGCGTGGGTGGCCCGGTTGGAAGGTCTTCTTGCTGGTCCTGGCGGCCATGGTGAGCGGGCGCACCTGCGCCATGGCCTTCAACCGGATCGTGGACCGTCGGTTTGACGCGTTGAATCCGCGCACAGCGGGGCGACACCTGCCGGCAGGCGCCATCTCCATGACCAGCGCCGTGAGCCTTTGCATCCTCAGCGGCGCAGCATTGGTGGCCGCCAGTTGGGCGCTCAACCCGCTCTGCTTTGCCCTGTCGCCCCTGGCCCTCTTCTTCATCTGCTTCTACTCGCTGACGAAGCGTTTCACCGATTTCACCCATGTCTGGCTGGGCATCGCCCTGGCCATCGCCCCGGTCATACGGCGACCACCG
>JBIKMQ010000287.1:0-4199 GCA_044359215.1 Candidatus Chromulinivoraceae bacterium | reverse complement strand
AGGCTCGGTCTCGTAGCCGCCCTCGGTGTAGGCCACCGTGGTGCCGATGTAGTAGGGGCCGTAGTCGCCATAGGCGGCCATGGCCACGAAGAGGTCCTTGCGCTCGGTCTTGGCCGCCAACTGGTACTCCACGAAGAGTTCGCCCGGCAGGTGCAGCACGCGGGCCCGACCCAGGGCCAGGCACCCGACGTCGATGCGGTGACCCGCCTTGGCCCGACGCAGCCAGGCCAGCCGCCCTGCCCCGTTGGCGGTGAGGAAGCCCGCCTCCCGTCCCTTCAACTGGGCTAGCATCCGTTCCTCATCCAGGTGACGCGACACCGGCAAGGCCACGGCCTCGGAACGCCAGCGCAGGTCGTTGGTGGTCACCGGCTCGCGTCGCGTCGCCTCCCACGCGCGCCGCATGCCGTCGGCCAGGCGTTCGCCCAGCAGCCGGCGGTTGCCCGGCGAACCGTCGTTGTACTTGCCGGCCCCGAGGTTGCCCCCTGCCCCGTTGAAATGGACGTGCAGCGCCTCGGGCACGGCGATCTGCCGCAGGAACCGGGCGATGCCCGGGAAGTCCGGGTTGGCGACGCCCGTCCGGTAGTAGCTCTGAGGATGGGTGGCGTAGTAGCTCAGGACCGCCACCGGCCGGTCGTCGTTCCAGAAGCTGACCAGCGAGACCATCGGGTCGATGAGACCCTCGGGCTCGGCCCGCAAGGCCGGGTCGGTGGTGGTCGTGTAGCGGACGGCCCGCACCTTTCCATCGGGGCCGAAGATGCGGCGGTTGGAGGCCACCTCGCGGACCTCGGCCTGGCCTGTGCCCACCTGGTTGAAGGGCCGTGCCTCGGCGGTGGCCCGGACCACGGCGTTGCTCAGGCGACCCAGGAATTCCCGGGCGAAGGTGCCATCGTAGTTCCACGGGCTCACGCCGGCCTCCCGGAGGATGGCCTCGGCGCCGAAGTCGCATTCCGGGGCGTCGTGCTGGTGCAAGGCGTGCACCGCCACCCGGTCCATCGTGGTGCCCGCCGCGGCGGCCAAATTCCGACGGAACTCGTCGTGTCCCTCGTTGGCGATGCCGATCCAGTCCAGCGCGCAGAGCACCACCGGCCGGTCGCCCCCCAGCACGACCACGCCCCGGGCCCGCAGGCCGAGGTCCCAGACATTGGTGACCGGGTCGTAGGCCATGCGTGAGCCGACCGGCGGGGTGGCATCGAGGTCGAAGAGCCCCACCCGCAATTGCGCGGTCAGGGATGTCGATGCGGCCCAGGCCCAGGCCACGCAGGCCGCCAGCAACCTCAGACGGGGGATCATGGGCCGGAGGATGATCGAAAGGCCCGTGGCTTTCGAGGTGAAGTTTGCCGGCGGGTTCTGGCAGGGTCCGTTCCATGCATTCCCTCGGGCGCGGATTGGCCTGGACCCTCGTGGCGGGTTTCGGGGCCTTCGCTTATGTCGTGCTGGCCACCCGCCGGCAGGAGCCGGTCAGCTCGGCCTACATCCTGGTCGCGGCCCTTTGCACCTACGCCATCGGCTACCGCTTCTACTCGCGCTGGATCGCCGCCAAGGCCCTGCAACTCGACGACCGGCGGGCGACGCCCTGCGAGCGGCACGAAGACGGTCGCGACTTCGTGAAGACCCACCGGTGGATCGTCTTCGGGCACCATTTCGCAGCGATCTCCGGGCCCGGCCCGCTGGTCGGACCCGTCCTGGCCGCGCAGTTCGGCTACCTGCCCGGCACGCTCTGGATCCTCATCGGCGTGGTGCTGGGAGGCGCGGCGCAGGATTTCCTCATCCTGGGCGCGTCCATGCGCCGCAACGGCCGCTCGCTCGGCCAGATGGTGAAGGACGAGTTGAACCCGTTCCTCGGGGCGCTGGCCTTGGTGTCCATCCTGTCCATCATGATCATCCTCCTGGCCGTGCTGGGGCTGGTGGTCGTCAAGGTGCTCGCCGAGAGCCCATGGGGTGTCTTCACGGTGGGGGCCACCCTGCCCATCGCCCTGCTGATGGGCCTGTACCTGCGCTACCTGCGGCCCGGAAAAACCCTGGAGGGCTCGGTGCTCGGGGTCGTGCTGCTGCTGGCGGCGGTGTGGGGCGGGCAGTGGGTCCACAGCCATCCGGAAGTGGCCAAGGCCTTCACCTTCACCGCCGAACCGCTGGCGTGGTCCATCGTGGTGTACGGGTTCGCCGCGAGCGTGCTGCCGGTCTGGCTGTTGCTCGCACCGCGCGACTACCTGAGCACCTTCATGAAGCTCGGCACCATCGTGGCCCTGGCCGGCGGGGTGCTGCTGGTGCTGCCGACCCTCAAAATGCCCGCGGTGACATCCTTCATCGACGGGTCGGGACCGGTGGTGCCCGGGAAGCTTTTCCCGTTCTGCTTCATCACCATCGCCTGCGGGGCCATCAGCGGCTTCCACACGCTCATCGCCAGCGGCATCACGCCCAAGATCATCACCCGCGAGAGCTACGCCCGCCCGATCGGCTACGGCGCCATGCTGCTGGAGTCGCTGGTGGCCATCATGGCCCTGATCGCCGCCTGCACCCTCGAGCCGGGCGTCTACCTGGCCATCAACATCCCGGGTGTGGGGGCCGACGCCGCCGCCGTCGCCGCCGACACCGTGGCCAAGGTGCGCGCCACGGGCTTCGCGCTCGAGGCCGGCACGATGGAGTCGCTGGCGAGGCAGGTCGGCGAGGCGTCGCTCTATGGGCGCACGGGCGGCGCCGCCACGCTGGCCGTCGGCATGGCCAACCTCTTCTCGCAGGTGACCCACGGACGGTGGCTCGATGTCTGGTACCACTTCGCCATCATGTTCGAGGCGCTGTTCATCCTGACCACCCTCGATGCCGGCACCCGGGTGGGCCGCTACCTGCTTCAGGACGCCCTCGGGCACCTTTGGAAGCCCTTGGGCGACGTGCGGTCGACGGCCGCCGGCGCCCTGGCCAGCGCGCTCATCGTGGCCGGTTGGGGCTGGTTCCTCATCCAGGGCGTCCGCGACCCGCTGGGCGGCATCAACTCGCTGTGGCCGCTTTTCGGCATCGCCAACCAACTGCTCGCGGCGATCGCGCTGGTGCTGGCCGCCACGGTGCTGATCAAGCAGGCGGTGTCCCGGGGCCGCTCGACGGCCATCGCCTGGGTGGCGCTGCTGCCGCTCATCTGGCTCCTGGCGGTCACCGGCACCGCCGGGGTCCAGAAGATCTTCCATCCCTCGCCGCGCATCGGGTTCCTGGCCACCGTGCGGGACCTCGACCAGAAGCTGCCGGCGCTGCGACAGGCCGCGGAGGCTGCACCGAACGATGCCGCCGCGCGCAAGGCCGTGGCCGTGAACCGCAGCCGTCGCATGAACAACGCCCTGGACGCCGGGGTCACCGGCGTCTTCCTCGTCCTGGCCGGACTGATCGTCGGCGGTGCCGTGGTCGAGTGGATCCGGCTCCTCCGAGGGCGCAAGTCGCCCGACTCGAGCGAGGAGGCCCCGGTCTGGCTGCCCGAGACCGCCCTGGCCGAAGGCGGTCGACGCACCGGCTGGGCCGGCATCTTCGCGCTTGGTCTGGCGCTGCTCCGCCATTGGTCGGGCCAGGAGTCCGTGGACCGGGAGGCCCGACGCCTCGAGGCGGCCGTCATGCGTGACACCCGCTCGCAGGCGGTGCTGATCCCCCTGCCCGAGGTGGCCGAGGAAGTCCGCCGTCACAACGCGCCGATCGCCTACCAGCAGGCCGCCGAGACGCTCGCTGCGAACCCGAACCGCTGCTGCTGAAACCGGGCCGCCGGCGAAACTACCAGGCCGGAGGTTCCTAGGCGGGCACCGCCTCCGGACGCAGGAAGGTCTGACCGGCCGCATCGGCGAAGCGCAGGCCGGCACGGGTCAACCGGAAATGGGTCGGGGTGATCTCGCCCCATCCCCGGGCGACGAGGGCGGCCATGTCGGAAGCCCACCCGGTCCGCAGGTCGAACCCGGTGCGCGCGGCAAATTCCTCCCACGGCCACCCGGCATTCATCCGCAGCCCGAAGGCCGCGGTCTCGCCGGCACGGGCCAAGGGCGGCAACGCCTCGGCAAATTCCTTGGCCCGGCGCCCCTTCTCGAGCTGCTCGCAGTAGAGGACCGTGTTGGACCAGTTGCGCGAGCGCAGCCCACGCACCCATTCGCTCGCGCTCGGACCGAGGCCATAGCTGTCGCGGCCGCGCCAATAGCCGAGGTTGTGGCGGCAGGCGAAGGCGGGAATGCCCGGCT
>JBIKMQ010000286.1:0-4201 GCA_044359215.1 Candidatus Chromulinivoraceae bacterium | reverse complement strand
TCCAGCAGGTGTCCGACGGCCGAGGCGATGATCTGGTCGTCCCGCTCGAAGTAGTCGTCGACCCGCTTGAAGCCCCCCAGGGCCTTGGCGATGTCCGCGGCGACGGACGGCTTTTCGGTGATGACGAGCGTTTTTCCCATGGAAGGAGTGGTCGGGACCTCTACCTTTCGGATCCGGTCCCGGGCAAGGAGTTCTTTCGGTGTTCTTTTGGTGGCCTGCGTCGGGCGGCCGACCCGGGCAGACGTCGGCCCTGCTCCAGTATTCGTTGCGATGGCCCCTGTTCTTGCCAGGAAGTTCAACGGAAGGGTGCCGATCGGCTGGCCATGGGTCGGTGGTCGGCCTAGGATCCGCGAATGCGTGTCACCAAGCTCCTGCACACCCGCTACCGGCTCGACGATCTCGAGCGTTCCGTCCGCTTCTACAAGGACGTGCTGGGACTGGAGGAGGTCCGGCGCCACAAGTCGCCGCGCGGCTCCGAGTTGGTGTTCCTCAAGGCTCCCGAGAGCGACGAGACCATCGAGTTGTGCCATTTTCCATCGAGCGGCCCGGTCCGGGTGCAGGCCGACCTGACCCACCTGGCCTTCGAGGTGCCGAGTCTGGAGGCCTTCGGGCAGCACCTGGCGAAGCTGGGGCTGCGCTACAGCGATGGTCCGACCTACAAGCCGGACGGCTCGGGCGGCTTCGCCTTCGTCGATGCGCCCGAGGGGTACGAGATCGAGCTGATCCAGCGCTCCCCGGCGGCGGCAGCCGGAGCGACCACCTACTAAAGCCGCCCCCCGACGGGCTTGTCTCCTGCCTCGGATGGAATTCACGGCATGCCAGCACCGGTGGGTCTTCCCACGCCCGGCGATGGTCATGGGCATCCTCAACGTCACGCCCGATTCCTTCAGCGACGGCGGGAGGTTCCTGGATGCCGGGCGGGCCGTCGGACGCGCCGAGGAGATGCTTTCCGAGGGGGCCGAGTTCATCGACATCGGCGGGGAGTCCACCCGGCCGGGCGCGGCCCCGGTCGACGAGACCGAGGAACTCAGGCGGGTGATCCCGGTGGTCCGTGTGCTGGCCGAGCGCACCCGGGCGGTGATCTCGGTGGACACCCGGAAAGCCGGAGTGGCGCGGGCGGCGCTGGATGCGGGTGCCAGCCTCATCAACGACGTCGAGGCCAGCCGATCCGACCCGGAACTGTGGCGCGCCGTGGCCTCGGCCGGTGCCGGCTATGTCCTCATGCACATGCAGGGACGCCCCGAGACCATGCAGGCCGACCCCCGGTATGGCGACGTGGTCGCCGAGGTGGGGACCTTCCTCCGGGAGCGGCTGCTGCGCCTGCAAGATGCCGGTGTCCGTGCCGAGCAGGTGCTGGTGGACCCCGGGATCGGCTTCGGGAAGTCCCTGGAGCACAATCTTCGCCTGATGCGTGGATTGGGGATGCTTTCCTCCGGCGGTCGACCGATACTCCTCGGGGTCTCCCGGAAATCGTTCATCGGCCGGTTGTTCGCGGTCGAACCGGACCAGCGTCTCGGAGCCTCGCTGGCCTGCGCGGTGTGGGCCGCCGGGTCGGCCGGAGCGTCTGTCTTCCGCGTCCATGACGTGGCGGCCACGGTCCAGGCGCTGAGGATGCGGGAGATCCTGGAATCAACCCCGGATCGCGAGGCGACCACGAGGCGCGACGTGCCCCCGGATCGAGACCAAACCCGAGGCAATCCTTGAATCTGCTGCTGCCATTCCTGCAGGCCGTCTGGCGCCCCGCCCTGGAGATCGGGATCCTCGGGGTGGGTATCTATTATGTCTACCGCTTCATCAAGGGCACCCGCGGCCAGGCCGTGGTGACCGGGTTCGTGGTGGTGCTGCTGGTGCTGATCCTTGCGGTCCGGCTGCTGCGGCTCGACGTCCTCAACGCCATCCTCAACCAGATCCTGCCCTTCCTGGCGCTGGCCATCGTGGTGCTGTTCCAGCCCGAGATCCGCCGGCTGCTGGCCGAGGTGGGCAACCTGCCGCTCTTCAACAACCCGCAGGAGCAGCGCGAAAACCTGGAGGTCGTCGTCGAGGCCGTCGATCGGATGGCCCCGGCCCGCATGGGGGCCCTCATCGCCATCGAGCAGACCATCTCGCTGGCCGACCTGGTCGAGTCGGGCATCCCGGTCGATTGCGAGGCGACCCCGGAGATGCTCGAGACGATCTTCTTTCCCAACAACGCAACCCATGACGGCGGGGTGGTCATCAAGGGCGACCGGATCCTGCGTGCCGGGGTGATCCTGCCCCTGACCCAGCGCGGCGATTTGCCCAAGTCACTGGGCACCCGCCATCGGGCGGCCGTCGGCCTGAGCGAGGAGACCGACGCGGTGGTGGTGGTGGTGTCGGAGGAGTCCGGTGCCATCTCGTACGCCCACCGGGGGGTGCTGACCCGGGGGGTGTCGGTCGAGCAGTTGCGGGCATTCCTGACCGAGGTGCTGGTGCGCCGCTCTGCCGCCCGGGCCGGGCTTCCTTGGTTGCGGCGTCTCTTCACCGGAAACGCCGGGTCACCCGCCGGCAATGGCAATCCGGGCAATGGAATCCACTGACATGTCCTGGCGCGCACTGCTCACCGAGAACAGGGGCCAGAAGCTGGGCTCACTCGCTCTGGCCGCCCTCATCTGGCTCACGGTCCGCTCCAACCTCGGCATGGACCGGTTGGCCTCCAATGACGGCCTTCGCATCCGGGTGCTTGAGAACATCCCCGTCGGGGTGCTTGCCGCCGGCGGGGGCGACCGCGCCGTCCAGATGCTTCCGTCGGTGGTGCATGTCGAGGTCGAGGGCGATCCCGATGTGGTCCAGCGCCTCACCCCGGCCGACATCCAGGCCTACGTGAACCTCCTCAGCCCGGAGGCCCCCCGGCAGGGCATGTTCCGGGTCAACGCCCGGGCTCCCGGGGTGCGCGTGGCCGCCGTGCTGCCCGAGTCGGTGCGGGTGGAGCGCTCCCGGTAGGCGCGGCCCGGAGCCCGGAGATCCCACGGGGCATCGCTTCCGGGAACCCGGCCGGCCTCAGCGCTGCGGGATCTCGTTGAGCGTGTAGTAGGCCAGCGGGTGCAGCAGGGGTTGGCCCGATTTGGACCGCACGCCGGTGGGCTTGAGCTCATGCAGGTGGCCCAGGTTGAGCGGGGTTTTCAGGCGTACGCTGCGGCCGTCGGCGGCCACGGTCGCCGACTCGATCGGCGGCGTGGTGGCGTCGACCTCGGGCGACCCGTAGTTCGACTGATAGATGTAGGTGAAGGTGCGGAACTGGTACGACTCGACCTTGCCGGCCGTCTCCGGGTCCACCGGCTCGGTGAAGGTCAGCTCGAACCCGTCCGGCTTCACGTGCATCTCGTGGATCTCGAAGGGGGTCTTGCCGCTCCAGTTCAGGCGTTGCAGGGCGAAGGGCTTGCCGCCGCGGGCACCCCAACCACGGTCGGTGCCGCCCACGAACATCGTGCCGTCGGAGGCCAGCTCGAGACTCAGCGTGCCGCTGTCGAAGCCCTCCCGGAACGGGAAGCAGGCCCCCTGGTACACGCCGTTGACCTGCTCGAGATACACCCGCATGACCGTGCTCCAGGTCTGGTCGCCGACGAAGAGTTGGTTGCGGAACGGGCCGAACTTGCCGGCGGTGCCGTCGTTCTGGATGCCCGAGGCGCTCTGACCCATCTTGTTGTAGGGGAACCCGATCGCCGGCGGCACGAACTCCGGGATCTTGGCCCGCTCGACGGGAATGCGGCTGTTGCTGGCCGGATCCTTCGGGCGCGGGCCCATGTTGGCGGCCTTCTCGTACCACCGGTTGCCGGTCGGGTTGCCCACGAAGCCTCCCGGCTTGAGGTGCTTGAGCCAACAGGTGCCGTTCCAGGGGCCCTGGTTGTCGGTGTAGAACATGTCGCCCAGGTGGTTGGTGGCGATGCCCCCGGGCGAGCGCAGTCCGCTCGTGGTCGGGATCGTCTTGCCCTCGGGGGTGATGCGCAGGGCCCAACCGCGGTACGGGTTCTCGCTGGTGAAGGAGCCGGTCAGGCAGAGGATCACCCAGAGGTTGCCGTCGCGGTCGAACTTCGAGCCGAAGGCGTACTCGTGGTAGTCGCCGTTGATACCCCAGCTGTCGGCCACGGTCTCGAAGAGGTCGGCGCGCCCGTCGTGGTTGGTGTCCTTGAGGCGGGTCAGTTCGCCGCGTTGGGTGGCATAGATCCACCCGTCGCCGCGGGTGGTC
>JBIKMQ010000285.1:0-4206 GCA_044359215.1 Candidatus Chromulinivoraceae bacterium | reverse complement strand
CGTCCAGACAGAGCTGACGGTGGCGCTGCTCGTGGTCGGTGTGGGTGTCCCACGGCTGGTTGTCCCGGTCGCTGGTGTAGTAGACGGTCACGAAGCGGACGCCCTCCTCGAGCAGGCGTCGCCCGAGCAGGCAGGACTTCGCGAAGGTGGACTCGCCGTACATCCGACGGACCGATTCGGGCTCGCGGGAGATGTCGAAGCACCGGAGGGCCTCGCGCTGCATGCGGAAGGCGGTCTCCATGGCGCGGATCTGGGCCTCCAGCTCGGCATCGCCATCCCGGCGCTCGAGGTGGCGGCGGTTCATCCGACCGAGGAGGTCGAGCTGCTGGCGCTGCTCCCCGGGCGGCAGCAGCGGGTTGCGGATGTTGGCCAC
The DNA here is from genome assembly GCA_044359215.1 of Candidatus Chromulinivoraceae bacterium. Lineage (GTDB taxonomy): Bacteria > Verrucomicrobiota > Verrucomicrobiia > Limisphaerales > UBA9464 > SXXZ01. The sequence goes on along the minus strand of JBIKMQ010000285.1, from coordinate 3,833 downwards.
CAGGCGGTCCACGGCCATGTCGGAGGTCACCACGCTCGTGGCCTGGAACTCGGCGGGCAGGAACCCGCTGCTCCAGAGCGCCGGGCCCACCACGATCTTCGGGCTCGGGCGCAGGACCACGTAGCCGGGCAGGTTGTCGTTGGCCGACCCAAGGCCGTAGAGCACCCAGGAACCCAGCGAGGGCCGGATGGGCTGGAGATTGCCCGAGTGCATCTGCAAGAGGGCCGGCTCGTGGTTCGGCACGTCGGTGTGCATCGAGCGGATCACGCAGCACTCGTCGATGACCGAGGCGAGGTGAGGCAGGCTCTCGCTGACCTCGATGCCGCTCTGCCCATGGCGGCGGAACTGCAGGCTGGAGGGAAAGAAGCCGAGCCCCTTGGACTTCTTGTACAGCTCACCCTCGGGCTGCCGCCCTTCATGGGTCCGGAGCGCCGGCTTCGGGTCGAAGGTGTCGATGTGGGACGGGCCTCCGTTGAGGAAGAGGAAGATCACCCGCTTGGCGCGCGGGCGGAAATGCGGGAATCGCGCCGCATCGGCGGCCGAGACGGCGTGGGGGCCAAGCATCGCCGCCAGACCGGCCAACCCGAAGCCCGCGCTCATGCGATGCAGCATGGAGCGGCGGCTCAGGATCGCGCCGGGCCGCCCCGGCCGGGATGCCTCCTGCGCGTGCTTCGCCGGATCGGCCGGCTCCCGCAGTGCTTCAGTCGACATACATCAGTTCGTTGGAAACCAGCAGCACCTGCGCGAGCTGCTCCCAGCGCCCCATGGCCGAGGCCGACGGACGGCCGAGGAACTCCAGCGCCGAGGCCACCTCGTCGGGTTCAGGTTCCCGGCCGGCGGCGGCCTGGTAGGCCAGGCGCACCCGTGCCGTCTCGGAGCGCGGCTCCAGGGCCCGGAGCCGTGCGGCGAATGCCGAGGCCTGGTGCAGCACGAACGGATGGTTCAGGAGATAGAGCTTCTGGGTGGCGGTCGTCGTGACCGAGCGCTTCTCCGCGTGGACATTGGCGTCCGGGTAGTCGAACTGCATGAGCAGGTCATCCATCTTCAGGCGGCTGATCCTTGCGTGGACCGTGCGACGCCGGTTGGCCGAATCGCCCAGCTCGGCCGATCGCCCGCGATCCCACACGAGCGCGCCCGCAAGCCGGAGCACCGAGTCGCGCCACTGCTCGACGGTCAGTCGCCGTCGATCCATGCGCCAGAGCCACCGGTTGGACGGGTCGATCCCGGCCGGTCCGGGACGGTGCGCGGAATCCTGCCGGTAGGTTGCCGAGAGGACAAACTCCCGGAGCAGGGCCTTGACGGACCAGCCTTCGTCCATGAAGCGGGCCGCGAGGTCGTCGAGCAGCGCGCCGTGCGTGGGCGGCAGGCCCGAGTGGCCGAAATCACTCGGGGTGGGCACGAGGGGTTTGCCGAAGCAGACGGCCCACAGGCGGTTGACCAGCACGCGGGCGGTGAGCGGGTTGTCCGGACTGGCCAGCCGGTCGGCCAGTTCCCGCCGGCCGCTGCCGTCGGTGAAACGGCCGGCCGTCGGCCCGGACAGGACGCCCAGGAACGACCTCTCCGCGACGGGTCCTTTGCGGGCGACGTTGCCGCGGAGGAACACCGGCAGGTCCTGCGGGCTGGCGTCCTCGACGATGTGGAGGGTATCGGCAGGCATCTGCTCGGCCTTCACCTTGCCATCGATCACCGTGCCGGACGTGGTCTTGTTGACCAGGCGGGTGCTGGCGAACACCCCGGCCAGCGCGTAGTAGTCGCGCATGGGCACGGGATCGAACTTGTGGTCGTGGCACCGGGCGCAGGCCACGGTGAGCCCGAGCACCGTGCGCGTCACGGTGTCGACCCGGTCTTCCCACTCGTCGGCCTGTACCTCCAGTTGGCCCCGGTTGTAATACTTGGGGCCCAGTCCGAGGAACCCGAGGGCGGGGAGGTCCTCGACCGGTGCCCTGAGGCGATCCGCCGCGAGCTGCAGGCGGAGGAACCGGTCGTAGGGGAGATCCCGGTTGAAGGCGTCGATGACCCACTCGCGGTACCGGTGGGCATTGGGGTAGGCCATGGTCGTGTCGTCGCCGACCTGATGGGCCTGATCCTCGGCATAGCGCACCAGCGGCAGCCACACGCTGGCCAGGCGTTCGCCGAACCTCGGCGAGGACAGCAGCGACTCCACGGCACGTTCGTAGGCGTCTGTCCGAAGGTCCGTCAGGAACGCCTCGAGCACGGCGGGTTCCGGCGGCAACCCGGTGAGGTCGTAGCTCACGCGGCGCAGGAGACTCGCACGACCCGCCTCCGGGGATGGGCCGAGCCCCTCGCTCTCCAGGCGCGCGAGCACGAAATGGTCGATCCGGACGCGGGGCCAGGTTCGCTGACGCACCTCGGGCACATGTTGAAGGTGCGGAGTCCGGAAGGACCAAAAGGTCTCCGGACGGGATGGGCCCGGGGATGGGCCCGGGGATTCTCCACCGACCGCCACCGACTCGGCGACCCCGGCCAACCCCGCGATCCAGGCCAGGAAGGCCGGGCGGACAAGCATCGCGATCAGGCGGTGACGGTTCATGCGCAAGGACCCGAAGACAGGTTTCCAGTCGGGGATCTTCAGCATCAAACGCCGGATCGCCCGACGAGGCAAGAGGCCACTCAGCGCCCCTCCAACCTGGATCCTCTCCGGTGTCATTGACTGTTGAGCCAACAGGAACGGGTGAGTGACATAAAGCGATGACATCCCGTCCAATCCGCGAGTTGCGCGACCACCCTTGAGATAGAACGCTCACGAAGGTTGGTGGTCGGGTGCTCGCCGGCAGTGGCATCGGAGAGACCTGCCCACCTGTGCCTTCGTCAAGGTGTGATCCGCAGCCCGGTTGCCCGGCCGGCGCGCTGCCGGTATCATCAACCCATTCACCACTCGTCCACCCAACCAATCCGCTGGCGATCAGCGCTCGCCTTGCTGGTGACCTGCTGCCTTGGGTTCGCGAAGGCCGGTGTCAGGGAACCCGGGGCAGCCTCGGACCCGCAGTGGTGGTCGTTGCAGCCGGTCGTTCGGCCCCGGGTGCCCGGCGGCGACATCAGTGGAGCCAACCCGATCGACCGCTTCCTGGAGGCCGACCGCACGACCCGGGGCGTCCGCGCCAAGCCGCCGGCAGACCAGCGGACACTGCTCCGCCGGGTGCACCTCGACCTGGTCGGCATCCCGCCCACCCCGGCCGAACAGCAGGCCTTCCTCGCAGACGAGGCGCCCGGCGCCTACGAGCGGGTGGTCGACCGCCTGCTGGCCGACGAACAACACGCCGTCCGCTACGCCCGACACTGGCTCGACGTGCTGCGGTATGCCGATGCCGACGAGCGCATGGCGGCCGCCCCAGGCATCCACCTGTGGCGGGACTGGATCATCCGCGCCTTGCACGACGACCTGCCCTACGATCAGTTCGTACAGCTTCAGCTCACCGGCCGACGCTCCACTGAACGCACCCAGATTTCGGCGACCGGCCACCGGTCCCAGCGCGCGCCGCGGCCGGGCGACCTCTTCGCCCTGGGGTTCCTTGCACGGGGAGCCGGATCCGACCCCCATGAACTGGCCATGAACGCGGTGGATACCGTCTCTGGCGCCTTCCTGGGCATGACAGTCGCCTGCGCCAAGTGCCACGACCACCGGTTCGATCCGGTCTCGCAGTCCGAGTACTACTCGATGAAGGCGCTGTTCGATCCGCTGGTGCTGCGCGAGGTGACGCTGGCCCCGGCGGCGGACCTGGTGGCCGCGGGACGGGCCCGGGCCGAACTGGAACGCCTGAGGGCCCCGCTGGAACGGGAGCGGGACGCGCTGCTCGAGCCCTTCCGCCGGCGAC
>JBIKMQ010000284.1:0-4213 GCA_044359215.1 Candidatus Chromulinivoraceae bacterium | reverse complement strand
CCGTCCGGTTGACCTGCCAGCCCACGCAGGCCTCGAGGCGCCACACCTCGTTGTCCCAGGTCGTCCGCCGACCGGTGGCCGGATCGGTGATCCGCTCCGGCAATTGCTGGTTCCAACGTCCCGACAACCACCAACCCGGGGCGAACTTCCACTTTGACTCGATGAAATAAGAGGCCATGGCCACCGAGCCCACCGGACCGGGGATCTCAAAGCGGTTCCAATGCAGCTCCGACCACACCTCCAGCGGGCCGTGTGCCCAGGACAAGTCGAGGCCCACGGCATCCTGCGTGGGCTCATGCCAGCGGGTGCCTGCCGGGAGTCCCGGCGAGTCGTCCGTGAGGTAGGAGCCGCTGCTGGCGCTGAGGCCGAGGTTCCAGTCGGTGACCGGCCGGAATCCGAACCGGCCCTGGTAGGTCAGCGATGCGGCGTTGAGCCCGCGATCCCACAGGTCCCATTCGTAGGGGCGCGAACTCAGCGCGTTGTTCTTGATCTCGAAGGCGTAGTCGAAGCGCGAGACGGTGCCATCGAGGCGGAACCCGCTGCAGTAGGAGGGGCCCCAGACCACGGGGGCCCACCGCGTTCGGTCGGCCAGGCGTCCTTTGCGGGCCAGGAATCCCGGCACGGGCGGCGCGACGGTCGGAGCCGTCAGGCCGTCGCCGGCGGTGGTGACCCACTCGTAGGCCAGCGGCGCGGTGATCATGGGGTTGTCCCATTCGAGGTAGCGTCGCGCCCATTGCCCGTAGGCCGTGCCGAACTTCCCCACGGTGAAGCGCATGGGTCCCTCGAACGGATCCAGCCGCAGGTAGTACTCGTCGGGGCGGGCGTTGGCCACCCCGTCGGTGGCGTCGAAGCCCCGGTCGGCGCGGCCGAGGGCGAAGAGCGTGAGCTTCTCCCCGTAGTCCAACTGCCCGAGCACGCTGACCCTCGGGCTGGCGAGCACGTCGCCTCCCGAATGGTAGATGCCGGGGGCCGGGCGGCTGGTGACGAGGGTGTCGCTGGTGAGGTACAGGTCGGTGTCGAAGGTCAGGTCGCCACCTTCCGACTGGAAGAAGGTCGCCTCGCGGAACGTGTCGGCGAGGTCGTCCAGGCGGTCGCCCGAGGCGGTCGGGATCATGGCCAGCAGGCCGGCGGAAGCGGCCGAGGCCGCGAGGAAGGTGCGATGGGTCATGCGGTCTCCTCCAGGGTTGAGAGTTCGAAGGCTTCGACGGGTCTTGAGAAGCCTTTGGCCTCGATGGGCGGCAGGGGCTTGAAGCAGGCGCTGGGACCGACGGCATGGCGGGTGCCGGCATCGACCCAGACCCGCATGGCAGGGGCCTTGGAGCACAGGCGCGCGGCGAGATTCACCCGCTCTCCCAGCACGGTGTAGTCCAGCCGGCGGGCGCTGCCCATGCAGCCGGCCACCACCCGCCCGTAGGCGCAGCCCACGCCGATCCGGATGGGCTCGGCCGCCCCCTCATTGGCCAGCGTGCGGGCCGCCACCATCGCCAGCGCGCATCGCACCATGCGCCGGGCGTCGTCGGCTGCCGTCTTCGGGGCGCCAAAGGTCACCAGGATCAGGTCGCCGACGAACTTGTCGACGGTTCCCCCGTGGGCGTAGGCCACGTCGGTCAGCAGGGTCATGTGGTCGTTGAGCAGGGAGATCACCTCCCGGGGCTCCTTGCCCTCGGTCAACGCGGTGAAGCCCCGGATGTCGCAGAAGAGCATGCCCACCTCCTGCTCGGACCCCGCCAGGTTCAGCCGGCCGGTCACCAGCTCCGCGGCGACCTCGGGATCGGTCACGGCGTCGAGCACCCGGCGGTACCGTTCCCGCTGCGCCAGTCCCTCGGCCATGGCGTTGAAGCGGGCGCCGAGCCGGGACAGCTCATCCCGTCCGCCCGACTCGACCCGGACGGCAAAGTCGCCGGTCTCGATGCGCTCGGCCGCGGCCGACAGGGCTGCGACGGGTCGCGAGAGTCCGCGACCCAGCAGGGTCGCCGAGGCCACGCCCACCCCGAGCGCCAGCGACGCCGCCCCGGCGCCGGTGAGCAGCAGCCGCCGCTCGGCCGCGCGCATGGGGCCGAGCGTGGCGACCACGACCAGGGCGCCGTCGCCCTCGGCGAAGGGCCGTTGCACGGCGAGTATCGGTGAGCTCGAATCCTCGGCCGACACCTCCGAATCCCCCCGGGAGATGCCGGCGGCCACCCGCGACCTGGCCGGTTCCTCGAGGCGGGTGCCGTGGAGCACACCGGCAAGCGAAAGGCCGGTCTCCAGGGCCGTCCCGTCGGGCAGTTGCAACGGCTCCGGAAATCGCATCGGTCGCGCCACGGCCAGCGCCCCGGCCACCGAGTCGTCGGAACGGTCCACGAGGGTCGCGGCCAGGATCTCCATGGGCATTGAGCCAGCCGCCGTGCGGGCCACCCGGGAGGCCTCACCGGAGCGTGCCACCGACAGCGCGTGGGATGCCGCCGAGTCCGCGGCCGCGACCGTCAGCTCGGCCGATCGGACGAGTTCGGCGGTGTCGGAGACGAACACGAACCCGGCCCCGTCCCCGGCCGCCTCGAGGGCCGGCCTCAATTCATCGGCCGCGGTCCGCAGCAGGTCGTCGCGGTCGCCCGCAAGCACCGTGGCCAGCAGGCGCGGGGATCGCACCAGGCGCTCGGTCTCCGCCAGGGCCCGGGCGGTGGCCGCCGATTGTGCCTGCGCCACGGCATCGATCCGTGCCTCGAGGGAGCCGCGCAGGGCGTCGAGGTAGGCCTCGCGGACGCGGGTCCCGCTGGCCCCGACCACCACGGCCATCGCCACCAGGACGGCTCCGGAGATCGCGATCGAGATCCGGGCCGCGAAGGTCACTTCGGGGGCTCCTGGGCAAGGTTCGACCAGTCCACCTGGAGGGTCTGACCGGGCGCGAGTTCGATCTCACGGGTCAGGGTCTGCTTCGGTGAGAGCCAGATGCTCACGACATGGCGGCCCGGGGCGATGCCTTCGATGCTGAAGCGCCCCTCGGGGTCGGTCACCGTGAACCACGGCGTGTCGACCACCACCAGGTTGGCCCGCATGTGCTCGTGCACCTCGCAGAACAGCTGCACGAGGCCGGGGGAATCCATGACCACCGCGGCGGGCTCCTCGCCCTTGCGGAAGCGCCCCAGGTCGAACCGACGGGGCGGGGACTTGCTGAAGACGCTGTGGTAGAGCTGGTCCTCGTTGGGGAACACCACGGGCGTCCCGGAGCGCACCACGGCCAGGGCCGGCCGGAACTGGTAGCCGCTCTGCTGGATCCGCAGCGGGGTGGCCGTGGCCGGATCGGTCGGCGATGCCCCGGAGCCCACCCAGACGGCGCTCCGGGCAGGCTCGGGCTTGTCCACCTTGAAGGCCGGTGGCGGTCCGTAGTCCTTCACCGCCGACGGGGCCTTCTTGCGCAAGACCGGCACCACTCCGGTGATCCGGGCCGTGTGGGACTGTGTGCCGGGTGGGTCCCCGGCGGCGCGGGTGGCCGGTGGCATCGACAGGATGATCAGCACGGCCCAGGCCGAAGCCAGCATCGTGGAGATGGTCGCAACGGGCTTCATGGCATCTCGGGGGGCACGGGTCGCAGCGGAGGCCTTGGGAGTTCTTCCGGCGGGTTCTTGGGTGAATCTCCGCCCAGACTTGATTGCCGGGCGGGTTTGGCAAGGCCAATTCGGACGCTTCAATCAGGGGCGGACCAATTTCGGGGCGGACCAATTCGGGGCGCCGGGGACTGCGGCCGGGGTGGGTCTCAGGCCATCAGGTCGCGAACCACCCTGCCGTGGACGTCGGTCAACCGGAAGTCGCGGCCGGCATGCCGGTAGGTGAACGTCTCGTGGTTGAAGCCCAGCAGGGCCAGCAACGTGGCGTGCAGGTCGTGCACATGGACCGGGTTCTCGGCCGCGGCGAAGCCGAACTCGTCGGTGGCCCCGTACACCGTGCCGGCCTTCACCCCGCCGCCGGCCAGCCACATCGTGAACCCGTGGTTGTTGTGGTCGCGGCCGTTGATCTTGCCCGAGTTGGCCCCGGGGGTGGGCAGTTCGACCGTCGGCGTGCGGCCGAACTCGCCGCCCCAGATGACCAGGGTGTCGTCGAGCATGCCCCGCTGCTTGAGGTCGGTGAGCAGGCCGGCGATGGCCTGGTCGCTCTCGCGGGCCAGCTTGCGGTGGTTGACCTCGAGGTCGTCGTGGTTGTCCCAGGGCTGCCCGGCCCCATGCCAGACCTGCACGAA
>JBIKMQ010000283.1:0-4219 GCA_044359215.1 Candidatus Chromulinivoraceae bacterium | reverse complement strand
GCTCCCGACGGCGCCCGGATCACCGGCTTTCGAAGTATCCCATGAGAATGATCACGAAATCATACCCCCCATGGACCAAGGCGGCGACGGTGGTGCTGGTCTTCCGGCGGATCCACCCCAGCGCCAAGCCGACGAGGAACACCGAGCACAGGGCATCCCAGTGGTACTGGTACGCATGCATCGCCGTGAAGAACGCGTTGGAGATCAGGATGCCGAGCCGCGGTTGAAGGATCCCGCGCACCGCGACCTCCTCCCCCACTCCGGCGGTGATGCCGATGACCAGCGCTCCCAAGGGGCTGTTGGCACCCGCGAACAGTGCTTCCACCGCCGTGGTGTCGGTGGTCCTCCAGCCGAGGGCCCCCCAGACCCGCGAGACGATCAGGTCCAGTCCGTGCCCAAGCCCCACCAGCAGGGCGGTGGATGCGCCGGCGATCCCCAGATGCCGGAGGGAAAGCCCTTCGAGTCCGAGCCGACGCAAGGTATGGCCCGTATCCCGGGCGATGCCCCAGCCCACCGTCAGCGCCGACCCCGAGAGGATCCAGACCAACGAGTAGAGGTGGTCGCGAAGCCATCCGGCCGGACCCCGGTTGCCGGTGATCTCCGCCGCGAACCGCTCCGACGCCCGCATGGCCGCGAGGACGGGCGGCTCGCCGAGCATCAGCAGGGGAAGGATGAAGGAGAGCGTCAAGGCTATGGTGGTCCCGAGCGCGAGGCGTCGCAGCTCATTCCAACCGGACTCCTCGTCCAGACGGGTGATCCCCAGCGGGGAGCGCCGCAAGGCGGGCAGGAGCGCCGGGACCAGGCAGGCCCACGACAGCAGCAACACGATCAACCCGACGAGTTTCTGGTGACCGAGGTGTTCATGGATCGTGACGATCGTCTGCCCTCGCAGGAAAACACCTGCCGGCACCACCGTGTAACCGCGGTCTTCAAGGGTCAGGGCGAGGGAGGTGATGGCGACATTGAAGATCGCTGTGAGCGCAACGATGCCGGCCAGCAACAGCCAGGACGCCCATCGGGCCCACGGTTGGTCCCGTCCCACATAGGCAAGGACGGCCATCAGGGTGAACAGGCAGCTGCTCCAGCTTCCCCGAAGCAGGTGACCGAATTCCCCGTCGACGAAACACCCCAGCACACCGGCCCCCAGCAGGCCGATCATCGCCACCACAACCCAGGGTGCCCGATCGGCGGTGGGCTTCTTCCTCGCAGCGAACCCCTGCGGCAGCGACCCGCCGGGAAGCGGTGGTGGGGTTCCGGGGGGATCGGCCAGCACGGGCGGCGCCTGCGGCGGCAGGAGCCACGGAGGGTAGTCGTCCGCGACCGAGAGGAGCGGGGGCGTGGGGATCGCCTTGTCGTCTGCGGCTTTCATCGCGCGGGGCGGGTCCTGTTGCCGGTTCCCGGAGGTGTCGTCGAGAGGGTTCATGGTCCGGAAGATGAGGCCGTGATCCCGGCAGGGTCGGTCGGGGTCGCGATTTCCGACGGTGGCGGGCTGCGACTGGCGGATCCTGCCCTCGACCCGGGGGCTTGGCCATCCGAATGATGCCCCGGATGGCGGTCCGAGCGCACGACAACGCTTCGATCCGCGATCCGTGAATGCTGGATGCCACCGGGTCCCCACCGGCTATCGGTTGGACAGGAGGGCGGGTTCGGCCGACAACAGGGGGGTGGAAGTGCGCGAGTTTGCCGAGCGGATCCTTTGCGCGACGACGCTGGAGGAGAAGCTCATCGATCCGCCCGAAGGACGCCTCACCGACGAGCGTCCCGGGCCGGCCTGGGACCGCGAGGTCGAGCCGGGCCGCCCAGCTGAACTCCGCTTCAAGCCGGCCGGATCGGATCGGTCGGGCAATCGTCCGGCGGGCGGTCCGGCGGGCCGCGTGTCCAGGGCCGAATTCCCGGGCCTGCATGGCCTGGGCGACGAGGCGGGTCGTGGCCAGGTTCTCCACTTCTTCGCCAACCACGAACTCCTGGCCACCGAGCTCATGGCCCTGGTGCTCCTGCGCTTCCCCGACGCCCCGCCGGCCTTCCGGCGCGGTGTCGTGCACACCTTGCGCGAGGAACAGGAGCATGTGCGCCTGTACCTCGATCGCATGAAGGCCTGCGGGGTGGCCTTCGGCTCGCTGCCCGTCAGCGGCTATTTCTGGCGGTCGGTCGCCCTGATGCGCCATCCGATGGACTTCGTCACCGGCCTGAGCCTCACCTTCGAGCAGGCCAACCTCGACTTCGCCCGCGTCTTCTCGCGGGCGTTCGCCGAGGCGGGCGACCCCGAGACGGCCGCGCTGCTCCGACGCATCTTGCAGGACGAGATCGCGCACGTGGCCCATGGATTGAAGTGGTTCCGCCAGTGGAAGGACCCGATGGTCAGCGACTGGGACGCCTTTCGCGGGGCGCTGCGCGTCCCGCTGTCGCCACAGCGGGCCAAGGGACTGGAGTTCAACGCCGAAGCCCGCCGCGCGGCCGGCCTCGACCCCGACTTCATCGCCCGCCTGGATCTCTTCGCCCGCTCCAAGGGGCGCACGCCCCGGGTGTTCCTCTTCAACCCGCTGGCCGAAGGGTTCATCGCACGGGGCCCCGGCTTCACGCCGGCCGCGCCGGCCCGCCAGTTGGCCCGCGACCTGGCGTGCCTGCCGCAGTTCCTGGCCCGCCGCGACGACGTGGTGATGGTGCCCGAGGCCCCGGCCCCGGACTTCCTGGCCTCGCTCAAGTCGGCCGGCTTCGAAGGGCCCGAGTTCGTGGTGGCCCCGGAGGGGGTGCGGCTCGACGACGTGCTCGGGGAACGCAAACTCGGCGGCCTGCGTCCCTGGGCCTGGGCCCCTGACAGCCAGGCGCGCCTGGCCCCGCTGTTCGCTCTAATGACCGGCGACGATCGGGGTCCCGACGGCGGGTTTCATCCGGGCCTCGCCGCGCTCTATTCCAAGGCCTGGAGCGCGCGGTTCCTGGAGGAGATCCACCCGGAACTCGCGGAGGTCTTCCCGGCCCTGTGCCCGGCCACGGTGATCGGCAGGGTGGTCACCGACCTGCCGGCGGCACTCGGGGCCATCGAAGCATTCCGGGCGCGGGGCTTCCACCGGCTGGTGGTCAAGCAAGGCCTCGGGCTGGCCGGGGCCAATGCCATCCGGCTCTGGGAACCGGAGCTTCTGGAGACCCAGCGCCGCTGGATGGCCGAATCTCTTGAAGCCGGCCAGATCTTGGTGGTGGAGCCCTGGCTGGAGCGGTTGGCCGACTTTTCGGTGCAATTCGAGCGGACGGACGAGGGGCTTCGGCGCGTCGGGTTCACCGACCTCTTCAACGACCACCGCGGACAATTCCTGGCCAACGCGGCGAGCCCGGGCTTCGAGCGACGTCCGCCCACCCGGGTGACCCAGGCCTTCAACGCCTGGCCTGACGCCCCGTCCCTGATCCGCCGGGTGTTCGAGGTCGTGGCCCGGGCCCTCGAGCCCCGGTTGGCTGCCGTCGGGTTCCGGGGCCCGCTGGGCGTGGATGCCTTCGTGCACGCCACGCCCGAGGGCCCCCGGCTCAAGCCCGTGGTGGAAATCAACCCGCGATACACCATGGGCCGGTTGACCCTGGAACTCATGCGGGCCGTGGCCCCGGGCAGCCATGGGCTCTTCCGCCTGATGAACCGGGCCCAGCTCAAGGCCGCGGGCTTCGCTTCCTTCGCCGAGTACGCCCGCGAGCGGGTGGCGAATCGGCCCCTGGCCCGTGTCGGTTCCCCGGAGCCCCGCCTGCGCGAGGGGGCGGTGTGCCTCAACGACCCCGCCCGCGCCCAGGTCTGTCTGGCGGTGTTCGAGGTGGCCCGCACGGCGATGGAGCCGGTGGCCACGGGTTCATCGACCACGGCCCCGAGGGCCCGCTGATCCGCAGCACACCGCCATTTGATACGTACCCGTATCATTTGGTTTGCCAGCGTGGGGGAGGACCGCCACGTTCGTTGGGGTTCGGAAACGCCTCTCCGTCATGAACGCTTTCTCCGTCGTCTCCCTGCTGTCCGGTGTCTTGGCCCTCTCCCTGCAACTCCCGGCCGCCGAGGGCTGGCTGACGTGGCGCGGCCCCCTGGGCACCAGCGTCTCCACCGAGAAGGGTCTGCCGCAGAAGATCGACGCCAAGGCCCCGCTCTGGAGCGTGGATTTCCCGGGCCAGAGCACGCCGGTCATCTCGGGCGGCCGCCTCTACATCAACGGCTACCAGGGCGACGGCCAGGACCTGCAGGAAATCACCGCCT
>JBIKMQ010000282.1:0-4223 GCA_044359215.1 Candidatus Chromulinivoraceae bacterium | reverse complement strand
ACGGGGTCTTCACCCGGACCCAGGCCGTGGATCCGTCCAAGCCCGGGGAACCGGTGTTGCTGACCGCCGGCGTGGCGCGGTTCCAGCCCAAGACCCGCCGCCTGGAGGTCTTTGCCGAGGGCACCTCCAACCCGTGGGGCGTGGATTTCGACGCCCGGGGCAATGCCTTCGTCAGCGCCTGCGTCATCGACCACTTCTTCCATCTGGCCCCCGGCGGGCTGTATCAGCGCCAGGCCGGGCAACCGCCCTATCCCTACGCCTACGACCTGCTCCCCAGCATCGTCGACCACAAGCACCACATGGCGGCCTACGCGGGCGTGGCCATCTACCAGGGCGACCAGTACCCGCCGGAGTTCCGCGGCATGGCCCTGCAGGGGAACATCCACGACAATGCCATCCACCGGGATCGCCTGACCCCCAAGGGCAGCACCTTCCTGGCCTCGGCCGACGGGGATTTCCTGCGCGCCAACGACGGCTGGTTCATGCCGGTGAGCACCCAGACCGGTCCCGACGGCGCGGTGTGGGTGATGGACTGGTACGACAAGTACCCTTGCTATCAGAACGCCGGGGCCGATCCCGAGGGCGTGGACCGCGAGCGCGGGCGCATCTGGCGCATCGTCTGGACGGGCGATCAGCCCGGCCGGCCTGTGCCGCCACGGCCCGCGGGCCTCGCCTTGTCGGAGCGGAGCACCGCCGAACTCGTCGGGCAGACCCTGGCGCACTCCAACGTCTGGCATCGGCGCATGGCCCAGCGGATCCTTTCGGAACGCCCCGACATCGCCTCGCAGAAGGCCGTGCTTTTCGCCCGGATGAAGACCCAGGGGCCAGAGGACGCCCGCCTGGCGGCCCTCTGGACGCTCTTCAGTGCCGGCCTGGCCGACGACGCCGTGCTCGACGAGGCGGCCGACGCTTCGCTGCCCTCGCTGCGCCTGTGGGCCGCCCGGTTCACCGGCGAGAACAACCGCCTCACCGAGCGGGTCCAGAAGCGCCTCGAACTCCTGGCCGCCGACGAGAACCCCACGGTCCTGGTCGGCGTGGCCACCGCGCTGCGCCAGTTCTCGGGCGGATCCCTCACCGTCAACACGCCCCCGGGCCACGACATCGCCGTGCTCGGACCGCTGGTGACGGCCGTCGCCGAGAGGTTGCTCGGAACCGCCAAGGCCTCCACCGACCGCGATTTGCCCTTCCTGCTGTGGATGGCCCTCGAGCCCAACCTGCTGTACGACCCCAACATCACGGCCGCCTGGTTCCAGGAGAAGGGCGAGCGCTACCTGCCCCTGTCCGGCAAGCTGGCCTACAAGATGGTCCGCCGCTTCTGTGACGACCGGAAGGATTGGCTGGTGGACAAGACCCTCGAGATCGTCGCATCGCTCGACTCCGCCTCGCCCCTGATTCCGTACCTGCTCGACGGCTTGATCGACGGGCAGCGCGGCAAGGTGGTGGCTCCGACCAAACCCACCGACGCCTTGCTGCAGAAACTCCTTTCCAGCTCCAACCTCTCCACCGTGGGCAAGGCCCGGCAGTTGGGGGCGCTTTGGGGCGATGTCGGCGCGCTGCGGGCCCAGTTGGCCCGGGTGGGTGACGCTTCCGTGCCTGAAGCCGAACGGCTCGAGGCCCTCCAGGGCCTCCGCAACCAGCGCAGTGACGACAGCCGCGCGGCTCTGCTGGCCCTGGTCGGGTCCAACGCCTCGGATGCGCTTCGCGTGGCCGCCATCCGCGTGCTGGCCGAGATCGGCAACGACGAGACGGGACGGCAGGTGGTGCGCCACTGGGCCGGCATGACCCCGGCCGTGCGCACGGCCGCCGGTCAACTGTTCACCACCCGGGGAGCCTGGAAATGGGCCCTCTTCCAAGCGCTGGACCGCGGGGAGACGTCCCGGCCACGACCGTCCGCTCGCTGCTGGGCTCCCGCGACGCCGACGAGCGCGACAAGGCCACCCGCCTCTTCGGCCGCTTCCAGGCCTCGGGACCGGAGATCCTCCAGCGCATCGCCGCCAAGCGGAAGGTGGTGATCGACGGCCCGGTGGACCTGAAGGCCGGCCAGGAGATCGCCCGCAAGACCTGCCTCGTCTGTCACCAACTCCACGGAGAGGGCGCGGCCGTCGGGCCCGATCTCACCGGGGTCGGCCGCAGCTCGCTCGATGCGCTCCTGCACAACGTCATCCATCCCAACGAGATCATCGGCCAGGGCTACGAGAACGTGGAGGTCGAGACCAACGACGGTCAGACCCACAGCGGCCGGATGGTCGAGAACACCGCCAACCGGGTGAAGCTGCTGCTGCCCGGGGCGAGCGAGGTGGTGGTCGACCGCTCGCAGGTGAAGGCCCTGCGGGTGACCGCCAATTCGGCCATGCCCGAGGGGCTCGACCAGATGCCCGACGCCGAGTTCCGCAACCTCATCTGGTACATCCTGGCCCCTCCGCAGGATGGCAAACCGCTGACGCCCCAGCGGCGCAAGGAACTCATCGGCGAGACCTCGGCCGTGCTTCCGGTGCCCTCCGGACAGGGGCCTGCGGCGGCGACCGACGGCGAATCGCTCGCGCTCTGGGCTCCGGGCTGGCAAGTCGACTGCCCGGAGTTCGAAGGTGCGCCCGCCAAGTACCCGGAGGCGGTCGGGCGGCGCAATGTGCTGATGACCCACCCCATCGACGCCCGGCGTCCGGCGGCGTTGGTCCGGGCCATCAACCTGCCGCGCGAGGGCCCGCTGAAGCTCAAATTCGCCGTCGCTGCCCATGATCGGGGCGATTGGGAACTCCGCGTGGTCATCGACGGCGACGTGGTCCACCGGCAAGCGGTGGATCATGAGGCCCCGCGCTGGAAGGAGGTTTCGCTCGACCTCACCCGCCATGCCGGTCGCCGCGTCGTGATCCGCCTGGAGAACGCCGCCACCGACTGGGCTTGGGAATTCGGCTACTGGGCCGACCTGCGCCTGGAGACCGGCAGCAGCGACCCGAAGCTCCAGGCCCGGGCCGAGGGGCGATAAGGTCGGTGGGGTCGGTGGGGTCGGTGGCCCCTTCGATCCGGGATCCGAGACCGGTCGGGGTATTTCCTCCGGCGTGGCATTTCCGGCCCTCTGTGGCTTTCAGGGGGCCGACTTGGGTCCGCCTGCCTGGAAGGCATCCCATCCTGGGCCGAACTGGGCCAGGAAATGCAACGGGTAGGCCCGGTAAAAGACGTGGAGCGGCAGGAGGATGACCACGTTCGCGAAGGGCACCAGCAGCAGGCAGCAGGCGCCGCAGGTGAGGATCGCAAACGCGACCACGGCCAGGGCGGTGACGATGTTCAGGGGAACCTGCACCAACCCATAGAGCAGGAAGGAGGTCGGGAAGCGCACCATCTGCCCCAGCAGGATGCCCCAGGCCTTCCGGCAGCCGCATCGGCGCAGGAATTGGATGGGCACCACGAACTCCGTGGTCAACCACCCGACCAACCAGAGGGCCAACGCCAACACGACCACCGGGATCAGCAGCAAGACGATCCATGCAATGGAAATCCCCGAGATGGAGCCCGACAGCGAGACCAACAGCCACTCGAAGCCCAGCACCATGAGCAGGAGGATCGGCCCGAGGAGTTCGAGCACCAACCGGAAGCGGAACAGGCTGTTGGCCTCCCTCGAGAACTCGTGCCAGGGCTCCGGGAGGTCGGTTTCCTGTCGTGTCACCCCGGCCACGAACAGCAGGTCCCCGCGGCTGCTGAGCCAGGTCAGCCCCACCCAGACGGTCAGCGCCAGGATGGCGACGAAGGCGATGAGCGGCACCATCCATAGCCAATGTTCCTGGACCGCATCGAGTCCGCGGCGGACCGCCGAATTGGCCTCCCACAGGATGTCGGAAGCGTTCCAAGCCGTCGGGGTCGCCGAGGTTCCCGACCGGTTGGCCTGGCTTTGGATGCCCGTCGTGGTGCCGATGCTGGTCAACCCGCTCAGCCATGCCAGGAGCCCGAGCATCAGCCACCGGCG
Source organism: Candidatus Chromulinivoraceae bacterium (assembly GCA_044359215.1). Taxonomy (GTDB): domain Bacteria; phylum Verrucomicrobiota; class Verrucomicrobiia; order Limisphaerales; family UBA9464; genus SXXZ01. The sequence goes on along the minus strand of JBIKMQ010000282.1, from coordinate 265 downwards.
GAGATCGAAAGGTTGGAACAGCAACCGGCGCGTCGTGGCCAAGGCCGACTCGAGCGGCCAGACCGGGTCGACCCAACGGGAGCGCGGCGGAAGGGGAGGGAAATCGGCCGGTTTCATGGAAGCACACCCGCGGGGGGATCATGTCATCAGCCCCAAGGGAGGAGGATGCCAATCCGCGAATCGAGGTTTTGGATCGTCGATCAAATCCCGACCGGTCTCAAGTCGGGCATTCCGTGCATTTCGGGGTCAGCCTGCCTTGCGGAGC
>JBIKMQ010000280.1:0-4227 GCA_044359215.1 Candidatus Chromulinivoraceae bacterium | reverse complement strand
GCTGGTGGTGGTCGATGTGCAGCGCGGCGGCCCCTCGACCGGCATGCCCACCAACATCGAGCAGTCCGACCTGAACATCGCCTGCTACGGCGGCCACGGCGACAGCCCGCGGGTGGTCATCGGGACCTCCTCGGTGGAGGACTGCTTCTACAGCGCGATCCAGGCGGTGAACATCGCCCGCAAGTACAGCACCCCGGTGGTCCTGCTCACCGATCAGGGCATCGCCACCCGGATCGAGGCCTTCAAGGAGCCCGACCTCCAGAAGGTCGTCCAGGACATCTCCCCCGACCTGACCCCGGTCACCGACCACAAGCCCTACGATCTCTCGGCGCCGGATGGCATCACCCGTCACCTCGCCCCGGGCACCCGGATCGCCAGCGGCAAGTACCCGGTGGTCACCGGTCTCGAGCACGATGAGATGGGCCATCCCACCGGTTCGTCCAAGCTGCATATCCAGATGGTCGCCAAGCGGCGCAACAAGCTGAAGAAGCTGGCCTCGGAACTGCCCGTGCCCACGGTGTTCGGCCCGGCCGAGGGTCAGATCCTGCTCGTGAGCTGGGGTTCCGCCAAGGGGCCCGTCCAGGAGGCCGTCAAGGCGGCCCGTGCGGCCGGCCACGCGGTGTCCGCGGTGCACATCAAGTACCTGAACCCGCTGCCCCCGGGTCTGCCCGAGATCTTCGCGGGCTTCCGCCACGTGTTCGTGGTCGAACTCAACGACGAGGGCTTCGCCGGCATCGGCCAGATGGGTGGCCTGCTCCGCGCCCACATCCCGGACGCCAAGATCCGCGGGATCACCAAGACCGACGGCCTCACCTGGAAGGTGCAGGAGATCGTGGATCGCGCCCTCGAGATGGCGAAGTGACCCACGGAACCCACCACCGCGACCTCCCCACCCGGAACCCTTTCCAGAACTCCAGACCATGAGCGAATCCGCCATCCTGAACCTCGTCTCCCAGCGCGGTCCGAACACCAACACCGCACCGGTCGCGCCACTGCTGGACGCCGACCGCAAGCCCCTCACCAAGAAGGACGTCTCCGCCGACCACCCCACGTGGTGCCCCGGTTGCGGCGACTTCGCCGTCCTGGCGCTCTACTTCAAGCTCATCGAGCGTCGCAAGATGCACCACGAGAAGATCACGACCGTGGCCGGCATCGGCTGCTCGTCGCGCTTCCCGTACTTCGTGCAGGCGCACGGGGCCCACTTCATCCACGGCCGCGCCCTGCCCTTCGCCTCGGGGGTGTCGTTGAGCCGTCCCGACTTGCATGTCTGCGTGTTCGGCGGAGACGGCGACGCCTTCTCCATCGGCGGCAACCACTTCACCCACACGGCCCGCAAGAACATCAAGCTCACCTACGTGGTGATGGACAACAGCGTCTACGGCCTGACCAAGAACCAGACCTCGCCCACCTCGCCCATCGGCTTCAAGTCGAAGACCGACATCTGGGGCTCCAAGGACCGGCCGATCAACCCGATCAAGCAGGCCATCGCCGCCGGGGCAACCTTCGTGGCCCGGACCTCGGCCACCAATCCCAACCATGTGCTGGCGATGATGGAGGCCGCGATGGACCACGACGGCTTCAGCTTCATCCAGTGCCTGAGCGAGTGCGTGGAGTTCTATCCGGGCGCCTTCGACGCGGCGACCCCCCGCAAGGGCGGCGTCTTCAATGAGGTTCCCAAGGACCACGACGTGTCCGACGAGTACGCGGCCTACAAGCTGGCCGACACCGCCTGGCCCGGCCTCTTCGGCGTCTACTACAAGACCCAGCGCCCGACCAAGAACGCCAACGAGCAAGCCATCATCCAGGACCTCCAGGGCAAGACCGCCGGCCTGGAGCCCTGGCAAATCCTCAAGAAGAACTTCGACCGGATGAAGTGACCCTTGGGGGACCTGGGTCCCCCCGGCACCTCGCGACGGGAGCAGGAAATCCGCAAGGGTCCTGCTCCCGTTTTCGTTCCAGGCAGCCAATCCGACCCGCAGGCGATGGCCCCGGCAGCTCAGGGTGCGGCCGCGATGCGGACCAGCGACGCGTCGGCATTGCCGGACCAGCGGCTGCCCCACTCGATCAGGTACAGGGCCCCGTCCGCCCCGAGCTGGAGGCAGATGGGGCGAAGGAACTTCCTGGCCGGGATGAGCGGGCGCAGCCGGGTCAACCGGTCCTGCGGATCGAGCCACGCGCCAAGGATCCACCCGCGCTCCCAGTCGAAGAGGAAGGTGGCCCCGTCCCATGCGACCGGGAGCTTGCGGGTGGATCGAAGGCCCGGTGAGTAGCGGTAGGTCGGGCCCGCCATGGCCGACCTTGGCCCGGAGCCCACCTCGGGCCATCGCGCCGAGGGGCCGGGCGGATACCACAGGAAGGCCGCGCGGGCCGGCGGAAGGTCCCGGTGGCCGGTGTTGGACGGGGAGTCGTTGATCGGGTGCAACGGGTCCCAGGGCTCACCCGGGGTCCTGCTCGCGAAATCAAAGCGCCGATAGGGCCGGTTGTCGGCGATGAAGTGGGGCCACCCGAAGTTGCCCGCCGTCCGGGTGACATGGAACTCGTCAAACCCGGCGGGGCCGCGGTCGGGATGGGGTTGCGTCGCATCGGGACCGACATCTCCCCAGAACAGTCGTCCAGTCGGCCGGTCGACGCTCAGGCGGAAGGGATTCCGGCACCCCATGGCATAGATCTCAGGCAGGGCCTTCGGATCGCCCGGGGCGAACAGGTTGCCCGGCGGGAGGGTGTACGAGCCATCGGCCTCGGGATGGATTCGGAGGATCTTGCCCCGCCAGTCGGCCGTGTTGGCGGCGGTCCGCCCGGAGTCATTGAGTTCATTCCCCGGCCGGTGGTCCAGCGGTGCGTACCCCTCCGATCGGTCGGCATGGGTGTAGTCGCCGGTTCCCAGATACAGGCATCCGGCCGCATCGAAGGCCAGGCCTCCACCCGAGTGGTTGGGCTTGGGGATGCGCGTGGGCACGCGCAGCAGGATGCGCTGGGCACCGGGATCAATCACCGGCCCATCGGACCCATCGCGCAGGGTGAATCGGGAGAGGCGATTCTCCAGGACACCCGGCGTGCCGTGGTAGCAGAAGAGCCAGCCGTTGGTGGCGAAGCCGGGATGGAGGGCCAATCCCAGCAAGCCGTCCTCCGGCCCGGAGAAGACCCGGAGGGCCCCGGCCGTCCTCAAGGCTCCGGTTGCCGGGTCCCAGACGGAGATCCACCCCCGTCGCCCGGCCAACACGACCCGGCCGTCGGCCGAGGTGTCGAGGGCGATGGGTTCCTCCAATCCGGTGGCCAGCACCCGAAATTCCAGGGCGACCGCGGGTTCGGGAGCGGAGGCGAGGCTTGCGGCGGCAGCCGTCCCGGCAGGGGCGGCCATCGCGGCCATCCAGGCCTGAAGTTCCAGCAGGGCCAGGCAACGGACCAGCCACGCGGGCGCCGACCAGCGGAAACTCCGGGGCCAGGCCCGCCCTGCGTCAGGTCCGGAGGGGCATCCCCCCGGAACCGTCGGCGGCTCAGGGAATCGGGCGGACGACATACCCGCCGCTCTTGGCATCGGCCTCCATGTCAATGAGGCCCCGCTTCTTGGCCTCGATGAGCAGGTCGTTGAACGAGCGGAACCCGCAGGCCCGCTCGTTGAAGCCCGGGTTCCGGCGCTTGATGGCCTGCTTGATCATCGAGCCCCAGATCACGTCGTCCTCGTCGCGCTCCCCGGCCAGGTCCTCGACGGTCTCGACCACCTGGTCGAAGGTCTTCTCCAGCAGCGCGGCCTTGGCATCGACCGGCGCAGCGGCGGAGGCCTTGGTGCCGCCCGTGGGCGATGCCGGGGTGGCACTGGAGGCCGGGGTGGCGGCGGAGGCCCTGGGCCTGGCCCGACCGCGCGAGGGGGCCACCTGCACGAGGTCGTCGTAGTAGATGAACGTGTCGCAGTTGTTGATGAAGAGGTCGGACGTCGAGTTCTTCACGCCCACGCCGATCACCGTCTTGTCGTTCTCGCGCAACTTGGACACCAGCGGCGAGAAGTCGGAGTCGCCGCTGAGGATCACGAAGGTGTCGACATGGCCCTTGGTGTAGCAGAGGTCCAGCGCGTCCACGACCATGCGGATGTCGGCCGAGTTCTTGCCCGACATGCGCAGGTGCGGGATCTCGATCAGCTCGAAGGCCGCCTCGTGCAGGTCGCGCTTGAACTCCTTGTACCGGTCGAAGTCGCAGTAGGCCTTCTTGACGACGATGTGTCCCTTGAGCAGG
>JBIKMQ010000281.1:0-4227 GCA_044359215.1 Candidatus Chromulinivoraceae bacterium | reverse complement strand
CCCCACCGTCCGTGAAATGCAATGATAGACAGCCCCCTCATCCGCCCCCCCTTTGATCCGCGCCAGCCTCATGTCCCTAAAGTACCCCTCAAAACCAACCTGTCAATACTTTGAACCTGTCACTATGTGAGGGTGTTGACTGTGCGGATGGGTTTGGGAAGGTTGGTCGATGATGTTGCGTGGCTTTGGTCTGTTGGTGGGTGTGGGTCTGGCGCTTTCGGCGATGGGGGCGGATTGGACCCAGTGGCGGGGCCCAGGACGACGGGACCGTTCGCCGGACAAGGGGCTTCCCAACCAATGGCCAGGAGGCGGACCCAAGGAGTCCTGGGTCTATGAGAATGCGGGGCTGGGATACGCCGGGTACTCCATCGTCCAGGGAACACTCTTCACGATGGGACTGCGTGACGGTCAGGAATTCCTGATCGCGGTGGACACGACCACCGGAAAGGAGTCATGGAGCACCCCGGCAGGTCCAAAATACCCCAACGGTTGGGGCGATGGCCCCCGGATGACGCCCACGGTCGATGGCAATCGGGTGTTCGCAATCGGGGGCCAGGGGTTGCTGGTCTGCGTCAACGCGAAGGATGGTCGCCTGATCTGGTCGAAACACTTGGTGAACGACCTCGGCGGGAAACTGCAGGACTGGGGCTACACCGAGTCTCCGCTGGTGGTGGGCGACGTGTTGGTCTGCACGCCCGGCGGTCCGAAGGGCACGATGGCGGCACTCGACAAGGCAACCGGGGAGATCCGCTGGCGCACGACCGACCTGACGGACAACGCCCAGTATTCATCTCCGATCCTCATCCGTCACGAGGGGCAGGATCAGGTGGTCCAGTTGGTGATGAACCGTTTCTTCGGGGTCTCCCCCAAGGACGGCAAGGTGTTGTGGAAGAAGGACTTCCCGGGCCGAGTGGCGGTCATCCCGACCCCGATCTTCGAGGACGGCATCGTCTATGTGAGCGCCGGGTACGGGGTGGGGTGCGAGGCGATCCGACTGGGCGAACGGAACTCGGTGGAACCGCTATACGCCAACAAGGTGATGAAAAACCACCACGGGGGCGTGATCTGTGTGGACGGACACGTCTACGGCCACTCCGACGGCGCCGGGTGGGTGTGCCAAGACCTGAAGACAGGCAAGGAGGTCTGGTCGCACAAGGGCTTCGGCAAAGGGGCCGTGACCTACGCCGACGGGAAGCTCATCTGTGTGGATGAACGCTCGGGCGACGTCGCGCTGGTGGCGGCGAGCACCGAGGGCTGGAAGGAACTGAGCCGGTTCAAACTTGCTCCGCTAAGCTCCCGGCGCAGCTCCCAAGGCGGCATCTGGCCCCACCCCGTGGTGCTCGATGGTCGACTGTACCTCCGCGACCAGGAGTATCTGCACTGCTTCGACTTGCGGGCGAAGTGACTCCGGACCCGCGGTGATCGGACCGCCCTCGAAGCCTCTGGATTTCAAGGGCCCAAAGCCCAAAGCCCAAAGCCCAAGTCCCGGTCTGAAGTCCAGGGCAAGGGGCAAGGTGCGCAACACGGGGCCAGTGCGACCTCGCGCTCCCCTGCCCCTCAATCGCGGCGGGCATGCAGGTCGCACCAGAACTCCCGTCCGTGCGCAGTCCAGTGTCGGTGATGGCGGCGCCAGAGGTTCTGGACCACCTCGGCGGAGGCCCAGTCGCCGACGAGGTTCGGTCCGAAGTCGCCGGAGGAACCAATCGGGAAATCGCGCCCCGGAAATCGGCGCGACCGTTGACCCAAGGCCCGGACCGTCCGGTAGCCGACCAGTTTCCGAAGCAACCGGAACGGCCAGGCGCGATGGGCGGTCAGGATGCGGGGCATTTGCGGCACCCACCCCAACGGGCCGTTCCAATCGCCGATCGGCAGCAGGGAGCTCTGCTCGACCAGCATGAAGCGGCGGTAACCGAGATCCCGGCAGGCATCCACCAGGGCGACATCCGACACCTCGACCGACAGGAAATCGGGCAACCCCACCTCACGGAGCCCATCAAGGCAGAAGTGGTCGGCGCTCTCGATGTCGACCTTGAGGTAGTGCGGCACGCCATGCCGACGGAGCAGGTCCGCGAACCGAACCGCCGGCACGGTCACCTTGCGATGGCGATGGCCTCCCCGCGCCGCGCTGGCGACGTCCAAGGCGCTCCATTCCGGATGGTCCTCGTTGATCCAGAACTCCACCTCCCCGGGCTCACCCGCCACCGCGACATTCAGGATGATGAGGCGCCCCGATTGGACAGCGTCCGGAAAGCGACCGGCCACCTGCAGGCAAAGGGCCTCATTCGCCTCGATGGCCACGACGCGGAAGCCGCATTCGAGGTAGAAACCCGTATCGTCCCCGTTGTTCATCCCGACGTCAAAGACGAGGTCGGATTGGGCGGCCGCAGTCATCGTGGCCACGATAACGGTCAACGCCCCCGCCGCACAGGCTTTTGAGGCGCTCGAAGCGGGGGAGAGGAGCGTGAGGGTCCGAGAAGCGAATCCGATCCACCCCCATCGACAGGGCATCGGCAAACCCGGCACGGCACCCTGATCCGCTGAAGGAGACACCCCGGGGCAACGCCCCGGTTGCGAGCCCTCCCGGCCCGGCTAAACTGAGCCCCTTGGATATGAAGACGCTGTCCCCTGAAACCCTGCTCGATGCCCTCCAATGGCGCTATGCCACCAAGAAGTTCGACCCCTCGGCGAAGATCGCTCCGGAGCTTTGGCAGTCGCTCGAGTCGGCCTTGGTTCTGTCGCCCTCGAGTTTCGGCCTTCAACCTTGGAGATTTGTCGTGGTGACCAACCCGCTCACCAAGGCGGGGCTGGTATCGCATTCCTGGGGACAATCGCAGCCGGCCGATTGCTCGCACCTCGTCGTCTTCACCGTGAAGATCGGGCTCGATGAGGCCCACGTGGACCGCTTCCTGGAGCGTCAGGTCGAGGTCCGCGGCGGCAACCTCGAATCGCTGGGCGGCTACCGGAACCTGATGGTGGGCAGTCTGAAAAAGGCGGCCGATGCGGGCCATCTCGACACGTGGCAAACCCACCAGGTGTACATCGCCCTGGGCCAGTTCATGACGGCGGCGGCCTTGCTGGGCGTCGACACCTGCCCCATGGAAGGCATCGTCGCGGCCGAGTACGACAAGGCGCTGGACCTGGGCGGTTCGGGATACCGGACGGTCGTCGCCTGCGCCGCAGGCTACCGATCGGCCGAAGACAAGTACTCGGCCCTCAAGAAGGTGCGCTTCCCCGCCTCCGAGGTGGTGAAGCACGTCTGAGCCGGAACCGTGTTGGATGGCCCCTCCCCCTCCAACACGCACCCATCACCTCCCGCTCCGGCTCTCGGAGGTCGGCTCGCCCCGGGACCTGTGGCGAGCCCCCTGATTCTCCGACCGAGGACCCTTGGAACGGATGGCACCTTGGCGCAAACGGGCCAACCGCTCGTCCCCGAGGCCAGCCCGGACGTGGGCCTCGAGAATCACCAGGAGACGGCGGGTTTCCTCCGGGCGCAGCGGCGACAGGTCGGTGCGTTCCCCGAGGTCCAACGACAGGTCGTACAGAAAACTACGGCCGGTGTCCCAATGGTGGACAATCTTCAGGTTTCCCTGGCGGAGCGCCGTCTGCGGATGTTCCACCTCCACATCGTGGTGGAAGACCAGACGATCCACCGGACGGAGCACACGGCCCGTGCCCCCGCCCAGCAGCACCGGTTTCCAACTGCCACCTTCCACGCCGGCCGGGAGCACGCTCCCGGGAGCCGCAAAATCCAGCACGGTTGCCAACAGGTCATACCCCACGACCGGTTCCTGGCTGTACCGGCCAGCCGGGATTCCTGGTCCGCGGACGATGAGCGGCACGCGGATCCCTCCCTCGTCCACGAGAGTCTTGCCGCCCTTGAGCATCGGAGACTTGCCGCCGTTGTCCGAGGTGTAGACGACCACGGTCCGGCCCGCCAATCCAAGACGCTCGAGGGCCGCCAACACCGAGCCGATGCCCGTGTCGAGGTCCTCCGACATGGCCGCAACCTGACGGGGATCCTTTCGCCTGTTCCGCGCCGACCCTGCGGATGGGATTCCGGCCAACGTGGATTCCAGCGCCTGCTGCGGCTCGTGGACCGCATAGTAGGACAACTGCAGATAAAACGGCCGCCCGGCCCTCGCCTGCTCCTCGAGGAAGGCGACGGCCCGGCGGGAGATGCCGAAGGTCTGCTTGGGATCCATCGGGTCGGTCGAGGTCCCGTCGGAG
>JBIKMQ010000279.1:0-4246 GCA_044359215.1 Candidatus Chromulinivoraceae bacterium | reverse complement strand
CCAGGGCGGCGATGGGCTCCGGCGACACCGACAGAATGGACTCCGGGAGCGGGCCGCGCGGGAACCCCGGCCCCTCCATCTCAAGAGAGAACCGGGGATCATGCCCCGTGTGGAAGTAGGTGAGCCGGATCGGCCGCCACCCGGAGTCCAGGTCGAGCTCGACCTCCCACGACTTCACCCCGCGACCGTCGCTGGGTTCCTGCTGCACCAGCGAATGGCCGTCCACGGTCAGGTCGCCCCCGTTCATCGTCACGAAAAACCGGTACCGGCCGCGGGTCGCGACCTTCATCCACCCCTCGTAGCGGACCGCCGTGTGGTGCCCCACCTGCCCGAGGCTCTTCAGGGCGAAGTCGCGGACATGACCCGCGCGCTCCGCCTGGACCTCCTCGCTGGCGAGTCCCTCCCAGACGTGTCCGCGGTAGAGGGTGTAGGCCAAGGCCCCGGGCACCCGCGTGCGCCGCAACAGGTGATGGGCGATGCGGTCGGCATCCTGGGGGCTCAGGCGCAAGTCCGGCATCCGGCCCGACGGACGGCTCACGTGCGGTTGCTGGAGAAACTCCGACAGGCTGCGGAAACTGTACTTCGACTCGAGCGCCCCCAATGGCACCGAACTCCGGGCCAGCGGCCCCGACTCGAGGCGCTTGGCAGTCCCAGCATTCCCAGCATTCCCAGCATCACCAGCATTCCCAGCATCACCAGCACCACCAGCACCACCAGCGTTCGGAACGCTCCCGGTGCTCCCCGGGCTCCTCGTCCCCTCCTCCGTCCCATTCGCTCCATCGCTCTCGAGGGATGATTCATGGCAGGCCACGCACCCTCGCGACCGGAACAATCGCCGACCGTGCTCCGCCGCCACCGCGTCCGGAGGCTCCAGCGAGAACCGGTTCTCGCGCAGCGACATCAGGAAGTGGGTGATCGCCCGGGCCGTCTGGCGGCGTTCGTCCGGCGGCAGCGCCCCCAGCACATCCGGCATGGTGCTGCCCGGGGAGGTCGCGTGCGGGTCGGCGATGAACCGCTCCAGATGGGCCGGGTTCACCCGCGAACCGACCGCCGCCAGCCGGGGTGCCTGTTTCGACTGAGCCTTCAGCGGCCCCTCCACCGCATGACAGGCCACGCAGTTCAGTTCCTCGATCAGCACCCGCCCCCGGAGTTCCGCATCGATCGTCGCCGTGGCCAGCCCCGGAATCACCGGCTGGGCCCAGACCCCGAGCACCATCCCCCACCCCACGAGCACGGCCGCCGCGCGTCCCCAGGCCAGGCGCCAAGGCACCTGGAACAATCTGGACGTCACCTGGGCTCGCATGACCCAAAGTCAGGAAGAACCCCGACCGGAAGTCACCCGCAAATCACCGAAGGGGTCGCGAAGGGGTCGGTCCTCACTATTGACACAAGACCTTGCCTTTGTTTCCCGGGTTGCCCCTGGATTCCGGGGCGGTCACTGAGGCTACGAACCGGTCGGCAGGGGCGTTGTGTCAATAGTGAGGACCGACCCCTGATCCCCGTCTCCTCATGGGTTGACTCGTCCAGGACTGGGGACCATCACCCGGAAGGCGTCGCCCGCCGACGCGGATCGCCCCCATGCCTGGTCCCGAGTCAAGGGACCGAAGGTAACGGAATCCAGCAGCGCGTTGAGTCGGTCATCCCGATCCACCAACCAGAGGGTTTCACCCTCCCGGTTCAGTTTGAAATTGGCGTGCAACCCGGGTGAATCCGCCGTGTCCTCATCCAACCAGACCAGCAGGTAACCCTCGGGCTCCAGAACGGCATCCGACGGGAACACCCATTTCCGAGGCTGGGCAGGATCATCGCTCAAGTGACAACCCGCCAGGGACACCCGCTCCTGCGACAGGTTTCGAAGCTCGACGTAGTCGTCAAAATCACCCTGGGGGTCGCGGAGGACGGTGCCATTGTCGGCCACCAGCTCGTTGATCCTCACCGGCAACGAACCGCCCCCACCGGTGGCCACCGAATACCCCAGCGCGGCCCGCTCCGTCCGAGCCGGAAAAAAACGGGCCGTCCCCACCGAATTGGCAGCCCGGGCCTCCACGTAATACCGGATCTTCGTCCCTGCCGGGTAGGCAGGGGCCCTGGCGGTGTAGGTGCCATCGTTCGCCACGGCATCGTCGCCGGTTCCGTTGTCCGACATGCGGGCCGATTCAAACCGCCCGGCAACCCCCTGGCGGTAATGCAGCCACACCGAGCCGACACGTTGACCCGGCATGGCGACCCGAACCGTTGCGGTGATCACCGCGCCGGTGCTTGGCGTGGGCGGTGGCGGCGACGACACCGACTGGATCACCAGGGGAACCGCGTTCAACTCGGCATGTTGCCTGAGGAAGGAGTATCGATTGGTGACGAATTGCTTCAGTTCCTTGAGCCCATCCCGGTACTCCAGGTCGCTCATCGGGCGGATGGGATCGGCCAGGATGGCCGCTTCGCTCATCGCCGCCAGCCGGTCGATCCACGGGGTGAGCACCCCGGGGTTGAACGATTCGTCGAGGACGGTCCGCATGTGGGCCAGATAGCGCTGTCGCCATTCCGGTACCGAAAGCAATTGGCTCAACAAGGGCCGCTCGGGATCCGCCTCCCCGTAGACCGGTGACAGTTCCGCGAACGAACTCACGAACGCCTCGTTGCCATCGTGCTGGAGCGGATGGATGCGCCCGCTCTCGGGCTCAAAATAGAAGCTGTAATCCGCCCCCTTGTGCCAGTAGCTGTCGTCCTCGACGAACAGGTTCTCCAGCACCAGAAACCACAGCCAGGAATCCACCGCAAAGTAGCCGTCCAGCACCCCCAGCCGCTGCGACGGAGGCGTGTGGTTGAGGACCTCGATCGCCTGCATCAGGCGCCTCCACGCGTTCGTCGCGTTGGCAGAGGTCTTCAGTTCGTACCATTCCTGATAGTCGACGAGGTTGGTGCTGATCCATTGGAGTGAGGACGCCCCCTTGTTGGGGGTTCTCCACCGATCCCCCGAGGCGCTGGGGAACCATTCACGGATCAGGTCGCTGTCTTCCTGCTGGGCCAGGGAATAGACGCCCCGGTTCTTCCCGTTGATGAACAACCGGGCGATCCCTGCCCGCGGCCCGGGGGCGTAGCGGGTGAAGACTCCGAAATAAACGGCCTCCCGCAGCAGGGTCGGATCCCCCCATGCGTTGTTGAGGTTCACGGTTTCGTACCCCAGCAGCCGGTTGGTCGGATTGAGGAAATCCAAGGTGAGATTGAGCGAGTTCTTGGTCCGATCCGGTGCGAAGGAACTATACCCTTTGTACCGGGCACCCACCCCGTCCAGCACTTGCCCATGGTCTGATTCGAGGCGGCACACGACGTTGGAGTCCGTGCCATGAGCCTTGACGAGCGATTCATTCCAATCCGCCTGTTGGAATCTAAGGTGGAAGGTCCGGAGGAACGTCGTGTCGAAGAGGCCGTCCGTGCGCACCGCTCGGAAGAAGCGATCGGTTCGGACGTCCGCGAGGGGAATGGTGCGTTCGGGCCCGCCTGCCGGGCCCGCCACGAGGGGCGGCGCCCCGGGTTCACGGACCCAGTTCGTGAGTCGGGTGGATGACTCCAGGAACCAATCCTCCCGGGCCGAACCCACGAGCGAGATGCGCACGGCCGAGTCGTTCCAGACCGCGCGAACCGCCGCCTCCTCCGAGCGAAGTCCGGAGAAAGCGCCCAGCAGTCCGACCCAGCAAGCCTTCCAAAACACCCGGCAAATCCAAGGACTCATGAAATTCATCGTCAAAATCCAGCAGGTCTGCGCCCGAGGTGGCAACCCGTCCAGGTTCCTCAGTGCCCGCTTCAACCGTGGTATCCGTCGGGTTCCTCCTTTTGGATGCATGCCATGGTTCGAAGGATGAAGTGAACCTCGGACCCGCGCCCGAAGGACGCTCCACCAATCGTACTCCGGCGGCGTCCGGTGGCCCGCGGCTCGCACTCCGTCCATGTCCAATGGCCCCAACGGGAAACCTCGTGTTCGGCGCGAGCCAACCTGACATCTGGATTTGAGGCGTCGGAAGCACCGGCAATCCATACGAGCCCGGCCTTGGACCCGAATCCGCCGAGGGGGTCTCCGGTCTCAAATCCGCCATCCTCGCTCGCCCCACTTGTCGGGCACGGCGCCGGTGCGTAGCGTCGTCGAATGCGTCCCCGCCGGCCGTTCCCATCGCTCCGGAAGGTGGCGGCGCGCGTGCTGTCGGGATGGCTCGGGGTCGCGATGGGGGCGGCCTGCGGCTCGGAGGCGCCGGCG
>JBIKMQ010000278.1:0-4254 GCA_044359215.1 Candidatus Chromulinivoraceae bacterium | reverse complement strand
TGGGCACCAGGAACACCGACTTCACGCCGCCCGGGACCGTGAGGCTTCCGCCGGCGGCCTTCTCGCTGGCCTCCCGCGCAGCCTTCCAGGCCGGGTCCTTGCCGAAGGCGGTGAAGCTCGCCTTGGCGGCCTCCTGGGACTTGTGGGTCAGGAAATAGAGCAGGGTGCGGTCGCCCTCGGGCTGGTCGGCCATCTTGTGGAAGTAGCCCTGGTTGCCCATGCCGTATTTGGCGAAGAGTCCGATGGTGTGGTCCCGGAACCGGGCATCCAGGTGCGACAGCCGCTCCGGGGTGCTGGTGTAGGTGCGCAACTCCCAGACGCCGCCCTTGGACACGTTGCCGGTTCGGACCTTCGGCGAATAGTCGGTCTCGACCAGGAAGGGGTTCTCGGCCTTGGCCACGATGGGGCCGGCGGCCTCGCTGGCCTTCTGCGCGGCCTTCCATTCGGGATCGGAGACGAACGCCTTCCAGGACGTCTCGCGGGCCTCGCGGCTCGGGTAACGCAGCAGGAAGTGCAGGCGCTGGTCGGCGGTGTCGGCCGGCATCCAGTAGCCGATGCTCTCGATGCCGTGCCTCTTGAAGAGACGCAGGGTGTGGTTGCGGAAGCGGTTGTGCAGCGCCTCGGCCCGGCCGGGATGGATGGTGTAGATGCGCAGCTCGTACACCGAGGCGGTCTTGGCGGCGCCGGTGGACTGGCACCCGGTGAGCAGGGCCGCTCCCGCCACGGAGGCGGTCTTCAGGAAATCTCGACGGTGGATCATCAAGCCCGAGCCTCCGGCCGGGCGACGTGGCGTCAAACAAAAACCTTGTTGCCGGCCCCGGCCACCGTTACCGCTTCCCGCACATGACCGAGCGGCGCGCCAAGATCCAGCGGAAGACCAGCGAGACCTCCATCCGGGTGGACCTCGACATCGACGGCCGGGGCAGGGCCCGGGTCAAGACCGGGGTCGGGTTTCTCGACCACATGCTCTGCGCCTTCGCCAAGCACTCGGTCTGCGACCTGAAGCTCTCCTGCTTCGGGGATCTCCACATTGACGCCCACCACACGGTCGAGGATTGCGGCATCGCCCTCGGGCAGGCCTTCCTGATGGCCCTCGGGGACAAGCGGGGCATCCGCCGATATGGCACGGGGTTCGATCCCCGCAACCCCTTCACCGGCGAGGCCCACGTGCCCATGGACGAGGTGCTGGCCCGGTGTGTGATCGACTTCAGCGGCCGGCCGTACCTCGTCTGGCGTGGGATGGATTCGCTGGCCCAGCGGCGCATCCCGGAAGCCGATCGGGATCAGGACATGTCCTCCCGATTCCGCTTTGGCCTGGCACGGGAGTTTTTCCAGGGCTTCACCAACGAGGCCCGGTGCAACCTGCATCTCGAACTCCTGTACGGGGGCGAACCCCACCATGTGGTCGAGGCCCTCTTCAAGGCCTTTGCCAAGGCGGTGGACGTCGCCTGCCAGCGGGATCCACGGATCGCCGGGGTGATCCCGAGCAGCAAGGGGGCCCTTTGAGGCTGATCGCCGGGCCTCGTCCTGCCCGCCACGGAGGCCCTCACCCAGTGGGTCGAAACTCCCGCTGAATAATCGCCCACCCGCGCCGTCGATGCCTCCGTCGGTGAAACACGATTATCCGTCAGCAGCCGACGAGACTCTGGTCCAGTGGGCTCAAGCGGGGGATACCGAGGCGTTCGAGGAACTGGTGCATCGGCACCGGGACAAGATCTACGCCAGGGCCCTCATGATGATGCGGAACGAGGACCAGGCGCTCGAATTCTCACAGGAAGCATGGGTCAAGGCGTGGCAACGGTTGGTTCAATTCCAAGGCGACTCGAGTTTCGCCACGTGGGTGACGCGCATCGTCATCAACCTCTGCCTCGACCAGTTGCGTCGCCAGAAGCGGGTGCGCACCGAGTCCATCGAGGCCATGGACGAGGAGTCCGGCGGCGTGGAGCGCCAGTTGCCCGCGCCGGAGGTCAACCCGACCGCCGGTCTCGAGCAGGACGAACTCCGGAGGCGAATCGATGAAGCCCTGGGGAAGCTCACCGACGCCCACCGGACCGTGGTGGTCCTTCATGAGTTTGAGGGGTTGGAGTACAAGGAGATCGCCAAGCGTGTGGGCATCTCCATCGGCACGGTCATGTCGCGCCTCTTTTACGCGCGCCGGCGGCTGGCATTCCTTCTACAGTCTTTGAAACGGGAACGATCCGAATGAAAACCAACGAATCCCTGCTGGATCTCCAGGCCTACGTCGACGGCGAACTGCCCGAGGATCGACGCCGACAGGTCGAGGCCGCACTGCCCGCCGACGCCGACGCCCGTGAGCTGGTCGAGGGTCTGCGCCACCTCTCCACCCTGCTGAGGACCCATGAACCGGTGACAGCCGTGCCTGCGAGTCGCGAGTTCTACTGGAGCCAGATCCGGCGTCGGATCGAGGCCGAGAGCGTCCAGTCATCCACCGGCCCGGCCACCTCGGCCGCGCTGGGTTGGCTGCGTTGGTTGATCCCCGCCCTCGGGGTGGCCACGGTGGTCGTCGTCGTTTCCATGCGGTCGCCCACCCCTGAACTGGCCTTGGCAGGAGGTGCTGGGAGTGGTGACGTCACTCTGGCCGACGTGTCTTCCACGGTTTTCCGCTCCGAGAGCGATGGCGTGACGGTGCATTGGATCCAATAAAACATTGGCGCCCGACGTCCCGGATGCCTTGATCCTTCCCGAGAACGACTCCAGTCCACGGTCCCGAATGAAACGTCCCTTGATGTCCCGGTTGGCGAGCCTGAGGATGGGCTGCCTCATGATCGGCCTGCTCGCGCTCTGCGCTCCGGCAGCGACGCTCGCCGGCGATCTCAAGCTCCGCCTCGAGTTGGCCTGGGGAACCGACGGGGACGCTCCCGAGGGCAAGAACCTCAAGGAACTGGATGCCAAGGGACGTGAGAAGCTGCGGCACTTCCGCTGGAAGAACTACTGGGTGGTGAAGTCGACGCCGGTGGTCCTGGACGCCAAGGCCGTCCAGAAAGTCGCCCTGGATCGTTGTCAGGTGGACTTCAAGACCGCTCCCGACGGGAACGTGGAGGTGAAACTGCACAGCATCAATGAGGCGAAGGAGGCCAAGCTGGTGAAGACCCTCCGCCACTCCCACGAGGCCCTGAAGCGGGGCGAGTTCCTGATCATCGCCGGGGATGACAAGGACAAGTGGAACGACGCCTGGTTTGTCATCATCCGGGCCGATCCCTGAGCGGTTTCCGGCTCGTCCGCGTTTTCGGGCCGAAAATACGCTGTCCGGTGGCTGCGGGATCGTGAATCGCCCCTCTGGTCGCCACAACCGGTAGGACTGCCAACCGGGCGCCCCCACCATTGGTTGTGCATTTTCGAAAGCAGTTGTCCTTACCCTCCCCGCCGCGCTAACCTCTCTGCCGTCGTGGCGCGCTCCTCAGGCGGTCTGCCCGATCCAGAGACCCCACTATGGCCGAAACCGTACCGCCCAAGGAGACCTACAACAGTTCGCAGATCAGCACCCTCGAGGGATTGGAGGCCGTCCGCAAGAAGCCGGGCATGTACATCGGTGGCACCGACGAGCGGGCCCTCCACCACTGCGTCTCCGAGGTCCTGGACAACTCCGTCGACGAGCACCTCGCCGGCCACTGCAAGAAGATCGATGTGGTCATCCATGTCGATGGGTCCATCTCCATCCGCGACGACGGCCGGGGCATCCCGGTCGACATCCACCCGCAGAAGAAGATCCCGGCCGTCGAGCTCGTGCTCACCACGCTGCATTCGGGCGGCAAGTACGGACAGGGTGGCTACAAGTTCTCGGGCGGCACGCACGGCGTCGGGGCCAAGTGCGTCAACGCGGTCTCCGAATGGTTCGAAGTGGAGGTGAGCCGCGAGGGCAAGGTCCACCAGATGGAGTTCGAGCGGGGCAAGGTGACCAAGAAGCTCGATGTCATCGGCAAGGCCAAGGGCCGCGGCACGCTCATCACCTTCAAGCCCGACCCCGAGATCTTCCGCGACACGGTCGAGTTCAAGTCCGACCGCATCACCCAGCGCCTCCGCGAACTGGCCTGCATCAATTCCGGTCTCGAGATCACCTTCCTGGATGAGCGGCAGCCGGAACCCAAGCTCGAGACCTTCCTGTACAAAGAGGGCCTCGAGGAGTTCGTGCGCCAGCTCAACAAGAGCCGGGTGCCGCTGCATCCCAAGCCGATCAGCATCCTCAAGGAGAGCAAGACCACCACGACCGAGAAGGAGGTCGAGATCCACATCCAT
>JBIKMQ010000275.1:0-4280 GCA_044359215.1 Candidatus Chromulinivoraceae bacterium | reverse complement strand
CCCGGAACTCCAGGGATTGCCGGTGATCGTCGGGGGGGCGCCTGCCTCACGGGGGGTGGTTTGTGCGGCCAGCTACGAGGCCCGGCGGTTCGGAGTCCGATCGGCCATGCCCAGCCGGACGGCAGGCCGCTTGTGTCCCCAGGGTGTCTTCCTGTCGCCCCGCATGGACCGCTACCGCGAGGAGTCCCAGGCCATCTTCGCCCTTGTGGCCGCCAGCGGCGTCGAGATCGAGCAGGTCTCGGTGGATGAGGCCTACCTCGACGCCTCCGGCTTGCAGTTGGCAACCGACCCCGAGGAGGCCCTGGTGGCCACCGTCGGTTGGGCGCGCGCCCTCAAGGCGAGGATCCGCGCCGAGCGCCGGCTCACCGCCAGCGTCGGCATCGCCTCCAACAAACTCATGGCGAAGGTGGCCAGCGACTGGGGCAAACCCGACGGGCTGATCCTCATCCCGGACCGCGACCGCGCCGCCTTTCTCCGGCCTCTTCCCGCACGCACCCTGCACGGGGTCGGCCGCGTGACCGAGGAGGTGCTGTCAAAAGCCGGGATCCGCACGGTGGGCGACCTTCAGGACCACCCGGGCGACCTCAGGGCGCTGGTCGGCTCCTGGGGACCGGTGCTGCGGTCCTTCGCCATGGGCATCGACGACCGGCCGCTCTCGCGGGACGACACGGTCAAGAGCATCGGCAGCGAGAGCACCTTCTCGGCCGACACGGCCGACCGCCCCACGCTCCGGGCCGTCCTGATGGAGCAGGCATCCGAGGTTGCGGCCAAGTTGCAGCGGCACGGACTGGCCGCGCAGACCGTCCAGGTGAAGGTGCGCTACGGGGACTTCTCGACACTCACCCGGCAATGCTCCTTCGACGAACCGGTCTCCGAGGCCCGCGACCTGTACCGGTTGGCCTGCTGGCTCCTGGCGCGGCACCGGTTGGTGGACCGTCCCCTGCGCCTGCTGGGGTCGGGGGTCAGTGGGCTTGTCGAGACCCGGGAACATCAACTGGTCTTCGACTGGCAGGGCCTGGGAAGGGGCGACGGAGCGGTTTCGGCCGCGTCGACCGCCTTGAACCCCGGCCACCGGACCGGCTAGACAAGGCACCCATGTCTCCCGCAGCCCCTTTCCAGCGATGCGCCGCCTGGTGCGCTGGCCTGTTGCTGTGGGTCGCCGGATGCTCGACACCCTTCACGGCGGTGCCGGTCAATCCCCTGCGCGCTCCGCCCACTTCGGGATGGGATCCCGGCGAACTGAGCCGGTCGAGCCAAGCCCTGGTCGACGGCCGTGGTTGGGGAGCCCTCTGGCGGGCCCGGCCGGCGGCGGCGATCCGGGACCTCGAACCCTCCGCCGGCGACGCGCCGACGCGGCGGGCCCTGGTGGAGCTGGCGCTGGCCGCGGGCATGGACGCCCAGCGACGCGGCAACCGGTCCGGTAACTGCGACGGCTTCTACCTCTGCGCGGCCGAGCATGCTGTCGCCCTCGTGATGGAGTCGGGCGCCGCCGTTTCGGAGGAGGATCGCCGGTTCGCCGGACGGGCGCAGGAGTTCGCCCTCTCGAGGCTCCTGGATCGGCATGGAACTGCTCTCTGGGATTCCCGGTCCGAGGCGCCCCCGTTTGTCACCGGGCCCACCCGCCGCTACCAGTGGGTGCGCCAGCCGGCCTCGGCCACCGACGCCGGTTACTACCGATGGCAACGGGTGATGCCGGTCGACCGGTTCAGGGTTCGAGATGGCCCAGGGATCGCGCCGTCGCCGGGTTGGGGGGCGGCCTGTGCCGGGAAGGTCGAGGCGTTGGCTCCTTTGGTCCCAAACTCCAGGAAGGCGCGGCTGACCGGAGTGCCGCCGGGCACCTGGGTTCCCCTCACCACGACCGTGGAATTTGGGCCGGTGGCGCCGATGCGGACCGTCGTCTTCCGGGTGCACGACCGGAAGCGCACCGAGTCGGTCGATCTCTCTGGTCGGCACCTCCCGTTGGCCGCCGACTTCGCCACCCCCTTTGCCGTCCGGACCCGCGAACTCGAGCAACAGAATTTCCTGAGCCTCGGCCTACGGGGGTTCCTCCGCGGGGACCGCTTCTCCGACGACATCGGGCTGTACCCCCTGGAGACCCCGGACACCGACAGGATCCCGGTGGTGCTGGTGCATGGTCTTCTCAGTGAGCCGAATACCTGGCGGTTCCTCCACGCCGCCTTGTTGGCCGATCCGGTGATCCGACAGCGATTCCAGTTCCTGGTGTTCCAGTACCCGAGCAGCACTCCGGTCCAGTGGTCCTCGACGCGGCTGCGCCAGAGCCTGTCCGACTGGCAGCGCCAGATGGATCCCGACGGGGTCCACACCAACCTCCACCGGATGGTTCTGGTGGGGCACAGCATGGGCGGCCTGCTCTCGCGGCTTCAGATTGTCCAGGGGGGCGAGGGACTCTACCGCCGCTACTTCACCCGGCCCGTCGACCAGTTGCGGTTGGACGAGCCCGAGCGGCGACTGGTCCGGGACATGTTCTTCTTCGAACCGAATCCGAGGGTTGGTCAGGTGGTGTTCATCTGCGTCCCGCATGGCGGCAGCCCGCTGGCGACGGACTGGCCCGGACGGTTTGCCCGCTACGTGGCACGGCTTCCGATCACCGCGCTCGAGACCACCGCCGGCCTGGTCACGCGAAACCCGGACGCCCTGACGCTGCGGGGTCGCCTCATGCCGGGCAGCAGCATCGATTCACTGCAGCCCGGGGGAGACACCGCCCGCCTCCTCCGGGAACTGCCCATGGATCCGCGGGTCCGGGTGGCGAGCATCATCGGGTGCCAGGACGAGTGCGCCGACCCGCTCGAGGCCAGCGATGGGGTGGTGCCCTATCGGAGCAGTCACCTCGAGGGGGTGCCCGAGACGCTCATCCCGTGCGGTCACAGCGGACAAAACCACCCCTTGTGCGCGGAGCAGGTACGTCGCCTGCTGCTGGACCACCTGCGCCGTTGAACGCGCCTGCGACGCGGGACACCCCGTCGCCATCGGGCGCCCGCCCGGAATCGGCCGATCCTTATCGGCTTTTCATGCCCTCGGGCAGTGGGTACGATGCCCGCTCGTTTCAGAAAACCATCATGAGCAAGCAGTTCTTCCCGAAGATCGGCCGGATCTCCTACGAGGGTCCGGATTCCAAGAATCCCCTGGCCTTCAAGCACTTCAATCCGGACGAGGTCGTCGAGGGAAAAACGATGCGCGACCACATGCGCTTCGCGGCGGTGTACTGGCACACCATGCGGGGAACCGGTGGCGACATGTTCGGCTGGGGCACGGCCGACCGCTCCTGGAACACCGGCGAATGCTCCACCAAGGATGCCATCACCCGGGCCCGTGCGTTCTTCGAGTTCGCCACCAAGCTGGGTGTGTCGTTCTACGCCTGGCATGACCGCGACCTCGGTTCCCACGGCAAGAACCTCAAGGAGGCCAACGCCCAGTTCGACGCGGTGGGCAAGGAGCTCAAGAAGCTCCAGAAGGACACCGGTATCGGCCTGCTCTGGGGCACGGCCCAGAACTTCGTCCACCCGCGCTACATGCACGGCGCGGCCACCAGCTGCAACGCCGACGCGTTCTGCTTCGCCGCGGCGCAGGTCAAGAAGGCCATGGAATGGACCCACGAGCTGGGCGGCCAGGGCTACGTGTTCTGGGGTGGCCGCGAGGGCTACGCCACGCTGCTCAACACCGACATGAAGCGCGAGCTCGACCACCTGGGCCAGTTCCTGCACATGGCCGTCGACTACAAGAAGAAGATCGGCTTCAAGAACCCGTTCTACATCGAGCCCAAGCCCAAGGAGCCGACCCGCCACCAGTACGATAGCGATGCGGCCTCCTGCCTGAACTTCCTGCGCGAGTACGACCTGCTCGAGCACTTCAAGCTGAACATCGAGGTCAACCACGCGTGGCTGGCCGGCAAGACGATGGAGCACGAGCTCGAGGTGGCCGGGGCCGCCGGCGCGCTGGGGTCGATCGACGCCAACATGGGCGACTACTTCCTCGGCTGGGACACCGACCAGTTCCCGACCGACCTGTACCTGACCACCAAGACGATGCTCACCGTGCTGAAGTACGGCGGCTTCACCACCGGTGGCGTGAACTTCGACGCCAAGGTGCGCCGCGAGAGCTTCCAGGCCGACGACCTGTTCATCGCCCACATCGCCGGCATGGACACCTTCGCCCGCGGCCTGAAGATCGCCGCCGCCATCCGCAAGGACGGCCGCATCGACGGCTTCGTGAAGAACCGCTACCGCACCTGGGACTCCGGCATCGGCGCCAAGATTGAGGCC
>JBIKMQ010000274.1:0-4286 GCA_044359215.1 Candidatus Chromulinivoraceae bacterium | reverse complement strand
CGCACCGACCGGTACCCATGGAGGTCCGCCTGTAACCTGCCGGCCTCCTCCGGGGTCTGCTGCAACGAACAACCCGCCGGGAACACCCGGCACCCCAGAAAAAAAACTTCATGAACCTCCGCACGATCGCCCTGTTGACCGCCCTGATCGGCCTGAACCTCGCGCCGCTGTCGGCCCAGGACACCAAGCCCACCGCCCCCACCGCCCCCACCGCCCCCACCGCCCCCCCGGCCGAGAAGGCCGACAAGAAGGGCAAGGGAGCCCGCGAGGACTGGGACAAGCTCACCGAGACCGAGAAGGCCGAGAAGCTCAAGGAGCGCAAGGCCAAGATGGAGGCGCGCCTCAAGGACCTGAAGGCCAAGAAGGCCGCCGGCACGCTCACCGACAAGGAGACCCAGCAACTCGAGCGCCTCGAAAAACAGGCGGCCCGGGGAGATCGTCCGCCGGGCGAGCGTCCCCCTGGCGGCAAGCGCGCCAAGAAGGGCGAGGCCAAGGACAACTAAGTCCAGGTTCCGCGGTCTTCCGGGATCGCCCCCAAGCGGCATCCTGTCCGCCACCCTGACAACGCCGCCCACCGGGCGGCGTTTTTGTGCCGGCATCACCCACCCGGGCCGGTGGACTCAGGCGGACGATCCGGGGCGGACGCACCCGAAATCGTCGACCAGTCCGCGACCAGACCGCCACCGGACCGAGACCGGACCTCCGCCAACCTGCGGTGCCGGCCACGACCCATCGCTCACCAGCGGGCGCGGAAGGCGAACCGGGGAGCGCAGTGGATGGGGGCTGGCGCGTAGATGACCGGGGCCGGGGCATACACTGCGGGCGGCGGCCCATAGGTCACGACGTGGGCCGGGGCGTAGACGACCGGCGCCGGCGCATAGACCACGGGTGCGGGAGCGTACACCACCGGGGCCGGGGCATACACCACCGCCGGGGGAGGCGGCGGCGGCGGAGCAGGATGGACAAACACCGGTGCCGCGACGGACACCACGCCGACCGGCGGCGGAGCCACGCCCCAGGAACCTGCGGACACCCCGACGCCGACGCCTCCTCCCCAGCTTCCGATGCTGACGCCCCAGGACACACGTCCGGCGTGGAGGGTGGCGGTGAGGGACGACGTGCCCGCGAGAAGCGCGGCCGCGACGAGGAGGGAGTTGTTCATGCGGTGGGAACCGGGGAGGCACCCACAACAGCCTCCGACGGCCGAACCAACGCCTTATTCAGCCGCCCCGGCGCCCGGGGTCTCCAGACGGTCCAACAACCTCTGGTGAATGCCCCCGAAGCCGCCGTTGCTGAAGACGCACACCACGTCGCCCGGCCGGGCGGCCCCGGCCACGTGGTCGATGATGGCCTCCACCGTCGGCAGGTAGGCCGCCGGCTTGCCCGTCAGGCGCAGGTCCTGCATGAGCTTCTCCGGGTCGAGGCGCTCGCCCAGGGGCAACTGCTCGAGCCGCGCCACCTCGGCCACCACCACGACGTCGGCACGCTCGAGGGCATCGACCAGTTCGTGCTGGAAGACGTTGCGCCGGGTGGTGTTGGAACGGGGCTCGAAGACCGCCCAGATCCGGCGGCCGGGGTACTTCACGCGGAGGGCGCGCACCGTCTCGCGGATGGCCGTCGGGTGGTGCCCGAAGTCGTCGATCACCGCCACGCCGCCCGACTCGCCCCGGACCTCCATGCGGCGCTTCACGCTGAGGAACGAATCGAAGGCGCCCTGGATGACCGTGTCGCGGATGCCGCAGTGGCGGGCCGCGGCCGCGACCGCCAGCGCGTTGCGCACGTTGAGTTCGCCCACCATGGGGATGCGGAACCGGGTGCCGCCGAGCTCGAACTCCGAGCCGTCGTCCCGCAGGACGAGCCCACCGGCCCGCAGCTCGTTGCCCGCGCCCAGCCCGAAGCGCTTGACCGGGCAGTGCCGCACGTCGAGCAGCGGCGCAAGGTTCGGCTCGTCGCCATTGGCCAGGAGCAGCCCGTTGCGCGGGACCAGGTGGATGAATCGCCGGAAACTCAGCTGGATGTCGGCCAGCGTCGGGAAGATGTCGGCATGGTCGAACTCCAGGTTGTTCAGGATGGCCACCTCGGGCAGGTAGTGGACGAACTTCGAGCGCTTGTCGAAGAAGGCCGTGTCGTACTCGTCGCCCTCGATCACGAACCACTCCGAGTCGGTGAAGCGCGCCCCCTGCCCCAGGTTGCGGGGAATGCCGCCGATGAGGAACGACGGGTTCAGCCCGGCGCTCTCGAGCACCCACGCCAGCAGCGAGGCCGTGGTGGTCTTGCCATGGGTGCCGGCCACCACCAGCGAGCGCCGGCCCCGGATGAAGAACTCCTTGAGCAGCTCGGGCAGCGAGCAGTACCGCAGGCGGCGCTCCAGCACGGCCTCGGCCTCGGGATTGCCCCGGGAGATGGCGTTGCCCACCACCACCAGGTCGGGTCGGTGGGCCAGGTTGGCCTCGGCGTACCCGGCGTTCACCCGGATGCCGCGTTCGGCCAGGAAGGTGGACATCGGCGGGTAGATGACATCCTGGTCGGATCCGCTGACCTGGTATCCCAGCTGGTGCATGGCCGCCGCGGCGCTGGCCATGGCCGTGCCGCCGATGCCGATGAAGTGGACGCTGCGAAGATTCCCGAACACGGGCCAAGCGTAGGGTCGGGGGCGATCAAGCCCAAGTTCCAAACCAGCCCAAACCGGCATCGCGAGGCCCTGAATAATCACTTTGCGGGATGAAGCCCCGGACGCATCCTGACCTCCATGTCCGTGAGCCAAGCGCCGCTCCGCACCTCGGACGGTGCCCCGGGGCGGCCTTTTGTCCCAGCCCATCCCGACCTCGACAGCGCGATCACCCGCTCGCAGAGCTACCTGCTGTCCGAACAGCGGCCCGAGGGGTACTGGGTCGGCGAGCTGATGGTGGACGTGACGCTCGTGGCGGACATGGTCGCCTTCTACCACTGGTGGGGGAAGGTCGACGCCGGATGGCAGCGCAAGGCCGTCCGCCACATCTTCGACAAGCAGCTCGCCGACGGTGGCTGGAACATCTACCCCAACGGCCCGGCCGAGGTGAACGCCACGGTGAAGGCCTACCTGGCGCTGAAGCTGGCCGGCATCCCCACCACCGATCCCCGGATGCTCCGCGCCCGCGAGATGGCCCGCTCGCTCGGCGGCGTGCCGCGGATGAACACCTTCTCCAAGCTCTACCTGGCCCTGCTGGGCCTGGTGACCTGGAACCATGTGCCGACCATCCCGTGCGAGGTGCTGCTCATCGGCAAGTGGTTCCACGTGAACTTCTGGGAGATGAGCAACTGGTCGCGGGCGATGATCATCCCGCTGGCGATCATCAACCATTTCCGGCCGACGCGCCCGGTGACGGTGGACCTCGACGAGCTCTATCCCAACGGCAAGTGGGAGTTGGACGAGACGCTGCGCCCCCGCTACTTCGACTTCTCGCTGCGCAACGGATTCCTCTGGCTCGACCGGCTGCACAAGTTCGCCGAGTGGGTCAGCCGCCAGGGACTGCACCCGTTCCGCCGGCAGGCCCTCAGGCGGGCCGAGACGTGGATGCTCGAGCGCTTCGAGGGCAGCGACGGCCTGGCGGCGATCTTCCCGGCGATGCTCAATGCGCTCATCGCGCTCATCGCGCTGGGCTACCCCGACGACCACCCCCAGGTCGTCCGGGCCCACCACGAGCTCGAGAAGCTCATGCACATCACGGACGACTCCGTGCGCATCGAGCCCTGCTTCTCCCCGGTCTGGGACAGCGCCATCGTGACCATCTGCCTGCGCGAGTCCGGCGTGCCGGGCCACCACCCCCGGATGAAGCGGGCGGCCGAGTGGCTGATGGACAAGGAGATCCGCTTCCGCGGCGACTGGATCCACAAGAACCCGGCCGACGTGGAGGCCTCGGGCTGGGTCTTCGAATACGCCAACCAGTGGAACCCCGATGTCGACGACACGGCCATGGTCCTCCTGGCGCTGCGGCTCATCCCCACCGACGACCCGAAGCGCCGCGACGAGTGCCGCACCCGGGCCATCCGCTGGATGATGACCTTCCAGTGCCGCGACGGCGGCTGGGCCGCCTTCGACAAGGACTGCACCAAGTCCATCCTGGAGAAGGTCCCCTTCGCCGACCACAACGCGATGCTCGACCCCGAGTGCGCGGACATCACCGCGCGCATCCTCGAGCTGCTGGGCTACGAGGGCTGGGACCGCGACTGCCCCCAGGTCCAGCGCGCCATCACCTACCTGAAGGGCCAGCAGGAGGCCGACGGCTCGTGGTACGGCCGGTGGGGCG
>JBIKMQ010000273.1:0-4289 GCA_044359215.1 Candidatus Chromulinivoraceae bacterium | reverse complement strand
CGATCGAGGCCAGTTCCTCGCCCTGGATGCCCTTGCTGAGGGCCCCGGCGACCTCCACCCGGACCTCGGCCGAACGGGCCTTCTCCTGGACCAGGGCCACCGTGCTGGCCGAGTCGATCGACGGCTGGGTGTTCGGCATGCAGACGACGGTGGTGAATCCCCCGCGGGCGGCCGCCCGCGCGCCACTGGCGATGGTCTCCTTGGCGGTCTGCCCGGGTTCGCGGAAATGGACGTGGAGGTCGACAAGACCCGGGCAGACCACCTGGCCCGAGGCATCGATCCGCTCGGCCGAGGGAGGGGCCTGGATCGACGGGGCGACACGGTCGATCCGGCCGTCGGAGACCAGCACGTCGGCCACCGCATCGAATCCGTTGGCCGGATCCACCACCCGGCCTCCCGTTATCAGCAAGGATCGCATCTCGGGCGCGACGCTATCGACAAGGCGGGCGTTCGGCAACGACGCCGGACCGGCGCGGCGGCGCTCGGGCGTGTCAACGATCAAGAGGCCTCGGGCTCGTCGTCGTCGGTCTGGACACCGTGTCGGGCCATGGCCTCGCGCAGTTGGGTGCGGAACTCGTAGCGACGGGCCGGCGTGATGACCAACCACGGGAACCATCCGCACCGCCGCTCGACCACGAGCACCCGATGGTTGTCGAAGAACCCGTTGCGCCAGTTCTCGGTCAGCCGCCATGGCGGGGTGTGTCGAGGCTTGCGGATGCGCAGGATTTCCTCGTAGGGCACGCGCCGCACGGTGAACCGACCGAAGACCACCCGGAGGGAGGTGCGGCCGATGACGTAACGCAGCCGGGAGCGGAACCAATACCAGGACCACGCCCACAGGCCCACCGCCGCGAAGCCGATCAGCACCCAGTGGAACGGCTTTGGCGTCATGGTCAGCCCCTCCGCCCCATCCAGAGCAGGACCACCGGCACCACCAGGCCCGCCACGAGGCAGAGCACCACCCAGGACGTGCCCCGCACCGTCCGGAAGGCCAGGTAGACTCCCAGTGCCGTCGTGACGAGGACCGCCGCCGACATCGCGCCGACGATGCCCTGGAAAAGCTTCGGTGAGGAGGGGCGGCTGAACTCCCGGTCCCCGGGATAGATCATGTCGGTGTGAACCACCCGAAGCTTCTGGAGGAGGGTCTCGGCATCACCCGGGGTCTTGAGCCGCTCCGGCTCGAGGGTCTGATACCACCCGGTGGCCACGAAGAAGACCAGCAGGGGCGTGAAGAACACACCCAGGAAGAGGTGCAGCTTGCGGAGCAGTTTCATCGGGACCTGCGGGACGCGACGGGCCGGGTGCTCACTTCACGACCGGAATGCGCACCTTCTGGCCTGGGACCAGACGCTCGGGCCGCAGTTTCGGGTTGGCCTCCAGCACATGCTTGAGCCGGACCTTCAGCCCGTAGCCCTTGTTGTACTCGTTGATGATCTGCCCCAGGGCCTGGCCATCACGGACGACATGGTCGTAGAACTCGTAATCTGCGGGCAGCAGCGGCTTGGCGGCCTCCGTCTTGGGCTCGGTCTTGGCGTCCGCCTTGGCCTCCGGCCTGCCTGCAGGGCCTCCCTGGGCCGGGGCGGACCCGGAGGCGCCGGACCCCTGCTCGGCGGCCGGCTTGCGCCCGCGGGGCTTGGGATCGTCGAAGACCGGTGGAGGCGGTGCCGGCAGGTCGGCCAGGCGCTTGATTTGCTGCACCACCTTCTCGTTGTCCTCCTGGCGACGGCGGTCCAGTTCCTTCAACTGGTCGAGCACCTTGCGCAGCTGCTCCTGGGTCACACCATCCTTGCCGGCCGAGGCGGCCACCGAGCGCACGTCCCCAATCTGCGAACGGAGTTCGGCCACCGTGGCCTCGAGCTTCTGGATGCGTGCCCGCAGGCGCTCCTCGGATTCCTCGGCCTGCTGGAAGCGGGTTTGCAGCTGGCGGATGTCCTCGGGGGTGATCTCCGCACGCAGGCGGGGTGTGTTCCCGCCCATCGCCAGCGCAATCCCCAAGGCTCCGACTTGGATCAACCTCATACGGGCCGACCTTAGGTTCGCCCTCGAACCTCGCGCAAGGACGGCGAGCAGGGTTGTGACTCGGGCGCGCGCGCCGGGCGCCGGCCCCACCCCGCGCTTGCGGAGGCGCGATCCCGACACCACCGTTGGGGCAGTCAACTGAACCCTTCATCTCCAGAATGATCTCCCGTCGCCACGCCCTCAAGTCCGCCGGCGCCCTGGCCTTGGCCATGGCCGCCTCCCCGATCCGAACCCTCGGCCAGTCGGCCTCCGGGCCGCACAAGCTGCCGCCGCTTGGCTACGCCTTCGATGCGCTCGAGCCGTACATCGACGCCAAGACGATGGAGATCCACCACGGCAAGCACCATCAGGCCTATGTCACCAAGCTGAACGAGGCGCTGGCCGATCACCCCGACCTCCAGAAGATGTCCGTGGAGGATTTGCTCAAGAACCTCAACACCCTACCCGAGAAGGTTCGCCCCGCCGTGCGCAACCACGGGGGCGGCCACTACAACCATTCGCTCTTCTGGCAGTGCCTGAAGAAGGACTCCTCGCCGCTCACCGAGGGCGGCCCCCTGATGAAGGCCTTCGGCGAGCTCTTCAGCAGCGAGGACGAGGCCAAGGAGGAGTTCCTCAAGCGCGCCATGGGCGTCTTCGGCAGCGGATGGCTCTGGGTGGTGGTCACCAAGGAGAAGGGACTGAAGCTCGTGTCCACCGCCAACCAGGACAGCCCGCTGTCGAACGGTGAGGCTCCGCTCTTCGGCATCGACCTCTGGGAGCACGCCTACTACCTCAAGCACCAGAACCGCCGTGCCGACTACGTGCAGGCCATCTCCAAGGTGCTGAACTGGGAGTTCATCGAGGCCCGGTTCGAGAAGCTCACGGCCTGAGGCCGCCGGGCGCCCCGTCCCATCGCCGCCCGGCCTGCGATGCGCCGGCTTCACGGTCGTCGCCGACCAGATCCACCGCCGGCCCACGTCCCCGCGTGCGCCGGCGCCTCCGTGTCCGCCCGGTCTGTCCGGTCCGGCGGGTCTAC
The DNA here is from genome assembly GCA_044359215.1 of Candidatus Chromulinivoraceae bacterium. Lineage (GTDB taxonomy): Bacteria > Verrucomicrobiota > Verrucomicrobiia > Limisphaerales > UBA9464 > SXXZ01. The sequence continues at coordinate 1,255 of JBIKMQ010000273.1, read as the reverse complement.
TCCGCGGTGCCGCCGGGCTGGACGAGCACCTTCAGCGACTCCTCGGTGGGGCGGGCGGCCAGGGCCACGGCGGCGGCGGTCTCCTGCAGCGGGAACCGGTGCGTGATCAACCGTCGCACATCCAGCCGTCGGGAGAACACCCACCGGGCCACCTCCTTCTGGAGCGTGAAGTCGGAGGAGTAGCTTCCCAGGAGCCCCTTCTCGTCGACACAGACGCCCCCGAGGTCCACCGGTGTGGTCTTGCCACGCAGGGTGTGGGCGAACAGCAGCGTGGTTCCCCCACCCCGAAGGGCCGCCTGCGCCTGCGCGACGACGCCATCGGCCGGCACGCAGACGACGGCCGCATCCAGTCCGCGCCCCCGGGTGAGCCCGCGGAGGGTGTCGACCAGGTCCGGGTCGGCCCCGTCGTGGGCCTTCCAGGCGCCCCAGCGCCGGGCCAACCGGCAGCGGGATTCGATGAGGTCGGTGGCCACCACCCGGAACCCCAATTCGGAAAGCATCCCGATGAACAGCAACCCGATCGGTCCAGCGCCCGCCACCCACACGGTGTCGCCCGGCATGAGCGGCAGGCTGCGGATCCCCTTGAGCACCGTGTTGACCGGCTCCAGCAGGGCCCCCTCGTCGAGGCTGTTCCTCGCCGGGATCTTCACCACCCCCGGGAGGCAGAAGTCCATCACCCGGACGTACTCAGCGTAGCCGCCCCCGGCCGGCTCGAAGCCCGCGGTGATGCCCGTCTTCTTGTAGGTCTGGCACTGCGCGAAGGCGCGGTGACGGCAGAAATGGCAGTCCAGGCACGGCACATGGTGGTGCAAGGCCACGCGATCGCCGACCGTCCACCCCCGGACCCGCGCGCCGATCCGCACGATGGTACCGGCCGTCTCGTGCCCATAGATGCGCGGCGCCGCCTGGGTTCCGAAGTGGATCTTCTTGATGTCCGTGGGGCACACCCCGCAGGCACCCACCCGGACGAGGATCTCCGACGGACCGATTCTGGGCACCGGGACCTCCTCCACGCGGAGGTCGTTCACGCCCCGATAGACCACGGCCCGCATGGTCTTGGGAAGGACGACTGCCATGGGGCTGAACCTGACGCAAAACATGGCGGCATGAAACCGGGGATTTGCCGGCGCCCTCCTGACGATCCCGAGACGCACCCTAGGCTGGAGACCGGTCGTCAGAGCGGGTATCTTCCCAGCCATGAGGCCCGCCGAACCCCACCCGCAGACGCTCGAATCCCTGCATGGCGAGATCTGGC
>JBIKMQ010000272.1:0-4295 GCA_044359215.1 Candidatus Chromulinivoraceae bacterium | reverse complement strand
CCGATGCCACTCGGCCGTGACCTGGGGCAGCGCCCCGATGAAGAGGCGGATGAGCAGGACGAACCCGGCAGCCTTGGAGCCGATGGCCAGAAAGGCGGTCGCGGGGGCGGGCGAGCCCTGGTAGACGTCCGGAGCCCACATCTGGAGGGGCACCGCGGCGATCTTGAACCCGAGGCCGACGAGGATGAGCAGCAGGCCCACCAGGAAGACCGCCGAGCCGGCGAGTTCCTTCTGCTTGGCGGCCAGGACGGCGAAATTCGTGGAATTGGCCATGCCAAAGACCAGCGCGATGCCGAAGACCATGAAGGCCGAGGAGACGCCTCCGAGGATGAGGTACTTCACGCCGGCCTCCAGCGAGGCGAGGCGGGTCCGCTGGAAGCTGTTGAGCACGTAGAAGGTCACGGTGACCAGTTCAAGGCTGACGAAGAGCAATGCGAGGTCGTTGGCCGAGGCGGCGAAGAGCATGCCCACCATGGCGAAGACGGTGAGGGAGAAAAACTCCGAGAGCCCGGCCCCGAACTTCGGGGCGAACTCGGACGCCATCAGCACCACGGCCAACCCGGCGAACAGGAAGAACCCCTTGAAGTAGCGGGCCAGATCATCGACCACGAACATGCCCGAGAAGGCCGACCCGGACTGGGGCGCCAGCGAACCGACGGCCAGGGCCAGCAGGCAGGAGAGCGCGGCGGCCAGGCCGAGCCCGAGGGCCCGCCGGGCCGTCGATGGGACCCAGAGGTCGGCCACCAGCACGGCCAAGCCCAACAGGGCCGCCAGGAATTCCAGGGTGATCAGGGAGTAATTCATGGATGCAAGGACTGGGGCTGGGCGGCTCAGTGGCCGGGTTGGGCCTGGGTACCCGCGGGTTGGGCGGAGGCGGGGGCGGAGGCCTCGGATCCGGCCGGGGCGGCCGGGGACGACGCCAGATGGGCAGCCACCACGACCTTGGCGGCGGGTTCGATGCGGGAAGTGAGGATGCCCGGGGCGACCCCGAAGAGCACCATGGCGGCCAAGAGCACCACGAAGGGCAGCCGGCGCCAATGGCCTGCGTCGGCGACCCGGGCGAACTCAGGCTTCTCGGGCCCCTGGAGGATCGCGCGCAGGGCCCGGAGCATGGCCACGGCCCCGATGATCAGGCCGCTCCACGCGGCGATGACCACCAGCCAGGGCAACGACTTCCAGGACCCGAAGAGGATGGTGGCCTCACCGGCGAAATTGGCGAAACCGGGCAGGCCGCAGCCGGCCATGAAGCCCATCACCAACGCGGTGCCGTAGAAGGGCATGCGGCGGAGCAGCCCGCCCATGCGGGTCATGTCGAGGGTGCCGGTCTGGGTCTCCAGGTAGCCGCTCAGGGCGAAGCTCAGGGCCGCCAGGAGCGCATGGGCGACCATCAGCAGGACGGTTCCGGTGACTCCGATGACCGTCAGGCTGGCGATGCCGAGGAAGGCGAAGCCCATGTGCGCGAGGCTTGAGTTGCCGATGAGCAGGTTCATGTCCTTCTGGCGGAGGGCCACCCAGGCGCAATGCAGCAGGTTGCCGATCGCCAGCACCGCCACCAGCGGCAGCCAGCGGTTGGCGCCCTCGGGCATGAGGGGCACCGCCACCCGCAGGATCGCATAGAGACCGGCCTTCTTGAGGATGCCCGCGTGCATCATCGCCGTGGCCGTGGGAGCGGCGGCGTAGCCAATGGGTGCCCACGAGTGGAAGGGGAAGAGCCCGACCAGCACGGCGAAGCCGAAGACCACCAGCGGGAAGATCCAGACCTGCGCCGCCGCCGGCAGCGGGTGGGCCGCGAGGTGGCGCTGGAGCACGGTGACATCGAGGCTGTTGGCGCCGGCGGCGTCATACAGGGAAACCAGGCCCACCAGGGCGATGAGCGCACCGAGGGTCAGATACAGGGTGATCTTGAAGGCGGCCCAGTTGCGGTCCTCGCCCCGTCCCCAGACGCCGATCATGATGAAGGTGGGCACCAGGGCCAGCTCGTTGAAGAAGTAGAAGAGGACCAGGTCGAGCGAGGCGAAGGCCCCCATCGCGCCGGCGATCATGAGCATCAGCAGCACGTAGAAGAGCTTCACGTGGCGCTCGATGTTCCAGGAGACCAGCACCGCCGCGAGGCCCACCAGGCCGGTGACCAGGATGAGCCCGATGTTCAGCCCGTCGGCCCCGACATGGTAGGCGAGCTTCAGCGGACCGACGGTGACCCAGGGCACAAGCGACTCGAACTGGAGACCGACCTGGCCGGGCTGGAACCGGGCAAAGAGCCCGATGGCGGTCCAGGCCGTGAAGGCCGACCCGAGGATTGCGACCGAACGCAACACTACCCGGAGGTTGCCGGGGATCAGCAGGAGCAACACGGCCGTGACGACCGGGGTGAGGAGGACGGGAGTCAGGGAGTCCATGGCGGTCATTTCAGGGCGAGGAGGACGATGAGGAGCACGCCGGCCGTCAGCAGGAAGGCGTAGGTCTGGATGCTTCCGGTCTGGGCCAGGCGGAGGGCCCGGCCGGCGATCTCCACCGCGCCGGTGAGGCCACGCACGGCCAACCCGGCGATGAGCCACCGGTCGATGGCATCGGCCACCTGCGAGAGCAGGTTGTGCAGCGGCACCACGAGGCCGTCGTAGATTTCATCGAGGTAGAAGCGGTTGCGCATCGCCTGCGAGAGCAGCCCGAGCCGCGGGGACAGCGGGTCGGAGGCCGGGGCCTTCCCATAGAGCGAGTAGGCCAGCGAGAACCCGAAGAGCGCCGCCCCGAGACCGAAGAAGGCGGCGATCGGATTGTGGTTGAACGGGCCGAAGAGGATGTCGCCGCCGTGGGCCGCGTGGCCCGGCTGGAAGTGGTGGCTCAGGAACCCGCCGATGGGCAGCCACGCGATGGCCACGCTGGGCACCGCGAGCACCAGGAGCGGAACGGTCATGCTCGCAGGCGACTCGTGGGCATGTCCGGCGCCCTCGCCCCGGGCGCGGCCGAAGAAGGCCACGAGCACCAGACGGCTCATGTAGAAGGTGGTGAGCACCGTCACCAGCACACCCACCCCGAAGAAGATCGGGTTGGCCTCGAGGGCCACGGCGAGGATCTCGTCCTTGGAGTAGAATCCGCTGAGGGGCGGCAGGCCGGCCAGGGCCGCCGTGCCGATGAGGAAGGTCCAGAAGGTGCGGGGCATCTTCGTGCGCAGGCCGCCCATCTTCCAGATGTCCTGCTCATGGTGGCAGGCGTGGATCACCGAGCCGGCCCCGAGGAAGAGCATCGCCTTGAACCCGGCGTGGGTGACCAGGTGGTACATCGAGGCCGACGGGTCGCCGGTCCTGGCCCCCAGCCCGACGGCCATGACCATCAGGCCAAGCTGCGAGAGCGTGGAGTAGGCGAGGATGCGCTTGATGTCGTCCTGCTGCACGGCGATCACGGCAGCCAGGACGGCGGTGAACCCGCCGATGCAGGTGATGATCGAGGCGGCGGAGACGCCGTCGAGGAAGCCCAATGCGGCAGGCCAGCCCGGGGCCGCGGTGTACAGGAAGAACACCCGGCAGAGCATGTAGACGCCCGCCGCCACCATGGTGGCGGCGTGGATGAGCGCCGACACGGGCGTCGGGCCCTCCATCGCGTCCGGCAACCACACATGCAGCGGGAACTGGGCGCTCTTGCCCATCGCGCCCATGAAGATCAGCAGGCCGGCCAGGCCCGCCCACGGCCCGAGCAGCGCCGGGTTGGCCACGAGCTTTTGCTTGAGCGCGGCGATGTCGAGGGTGCCGGCCAGGCTCCAGACCACCAGAATGCCGAGCATGAAACCGAAGTCGCCGATGCGGTTGGTCAGGAAGGCCTTCTTGGAGGCGTCGCCCGCCGAGGGCTTCTCGTACCAGAAGCCGATGAGCAGGTACGAGGACACGCCGACCAGCTCCCAGAACACGAAGAGCATCAGGAGGTTGTCGGCCAGCACGATGCCCAGCATCGAGAAGACGAAGAGGCTCAGTGTGGAGAAGAAGCGGCTGTAGGACCGGTCATCGTGCATGTAGCCGGTCGAGTAGATCATGACGAGGGAGGCGACGCCCGTCACGACCAGGAGCATGAGGGTGGACAGCGCGTCGAGATGCAGCCCGATGTTGGCCTCGAGACCGGCCACCGGCAGCCAGTGGAAGGGCGTGGCATCGACCGCCTGGCCGCCGAAGGCGCAGAACAGGGTGAAGCTCAGCAGGAACGACACCACGACCCCGGAGGTGTTGAGGGCCGCCGACAGCATGCGGTTGCGCGGCGTGAGGACGGCCGTCGAGAAGGCCATGACCAGCGGCAGGACGAGGATGGCCCAG
>JBIKMQ010000271.1:0-4298 GCA_044359215.1 Candidatus Chromulinivoraceae bacterium | reverse complement strand
AGGCCCAGACCGTGACCTCGAGGTCGGGGTCGGCCAACTGCAGCAGGTTGGTGGGCACCGCCGTCTCGGCGGCGAGACCCCGCCCGGCCAGGGCCAGGAGCAGGGCAAGACGATAGAGGGACTTCATAGGCGAGAGATCCCCTGAAGACTGCCCGAAGCCCCGCCCCACCGCCAGCAGGACCTCGGGCTACGCCCGGAAAAAAGCGGGCCCACACCGGCCTCAGGAGCCTGTTTGTCCATGAGACCGGCACGAGCCCGGCATAGAAGGTCCGAATTTGGGAACATCAACGAAGGACGCTAAATCTGGGGTCTACCGTCATTGCGTTGCCGACACCCGACTTAGACTTCGATTTGTCGAAAAAGATCGTGAACGTGTACTTGTAGAGTCCCGATTTCGCCTCCTTGGGAACATCAAACGAAATCCGACCTCCAGACGGTGCGCTCCCCACCCTGAACTCGATGCTGGGGCCCTCGATTCTCACAGGCAAGAGGGCGACCGCCAACGCTCCGATCTCGCATGAAAAACTCACCTTGGCCCCCGGCCGTACGACAATTTCACCGTCCAGCACCGGCACCAAGGTATTGGTCGAATAGGTCACGCGGCCGAGCGTGTCCAGACCGATGACGACATCGGCCACTGCCAGCGCATCGACGGTCTTGGGTTTGGGGGCCGCCTTGGAGCCCTTGGCGACAGCCGAGGTCTTGGAGGCGGATGATTTATTGGGTTTATTGGGTGTACTCATGTTTTTTTCTTCAATGGACGTTCATCGCCCTTGAAATCCTGGAGCAACGGTTTCAGCGGCCACTCCTCGCGCATGCGCGCTTCGGAGATGCCGAGTCGGTGGGCCATTCGCATCGCCTCCAACGCCCGGTCCTTCCGTCCCGCCATCGACTCGACGATCGCGCTGGCCAACCATGCCTCCCGATTCGTTGGCGCCTCGGAAACCAAACGTCCGATTTCGGTCGCCGCCTCGGCGGAACGCCCCAAGGCGGCCAGGCACAGGGACCGATTGATGCGATCATTCGCGGAATCGATGGCCAGCTTGGAAAGACGCCGGATCCTCTGATCCAGCATCCGGAGAGCGCGCCCATACTCCTCCAACGCACGTGCATGGCCTTCGGAGCCACCTCGGGACATCAGTGCTTCACCCAGGTTCATCGCGCACTCGAGGTTCCCGGGAGCCTCCCGGGTGGCCGTCTCCAATTCCCTCAAGGCTCGGTTCGGCTCATCCACCAGCAGCGCCCACCCCAACTTCATCCGGATATCGCCGGCCTTCACGACTGGAGGGTTGTTGGCAAGGGCCTCTTCCAACAGTTTCCTCGCGGCAGGTCTGTCTCCACGATGCAGCAGGGCCAAGAAACCCGCATTCGAAGATCCTTGGTAATTGCCAGGGGCGATCCGAGCGACTTTCTGGAATTCCCGCTCAGCCAAGTCGAAACGACCCTCGTCCATCAAAAGGATACCCCTCTGGTTGTAGACGTACCAATCGTCAGGATCCAAGGCAGTGGCCCGGTCGAACTCAGTGGAGGCTTCCTCAGCCTGGCCCATCTTTCCCAGGGCCCACGCCAGATCCACCCGAGCCCGGCTGTTGGATCGACTCAGTTCCAAGGCCTTGCGGAGGTGCGGCACGGCCTCGGAGGGCCGGTCGGTCCCCACCAGGATCATCCCCAGAACCGCGCTGGCTCGCCCGGATGCAGGTTTGCGCAGGGCATTCCTCTTGGCGACCTCCTCGGCCAAGATGAGATCCTCGGGGTCCTGGGTCTGATCGAAGGTCCAGAACAGCGCCTCGGCGTAGTCGGCGCAGATGTCCCGGTCGTCCGGGCGCTGGGTGTGGGCCAACCGAAGGTCCCGGACAGCCTTCTCCAGGCTGCCCTTCACGTGGCGGTTGCGCAGGGCACCCAGGCCCTCGAGATGCAATTCCGCCACCTCGGGATCCACCGCGGGTGAGGATTCTTCGGAAACCGGCGGTACCTCGGAACCACCGGAGCCCCCCCCCTTCGATCCGGAAGCCCCCAGCCATTCGGACAACTGCCGGGCCAGGCGCTCCTCGAACTGGGCCAGGGTCTCCTCCGACTTCTGCGTGAAATCGCCCGATCGCCGCTCGACGAAGGTCCCGTTGGGCGCACGCGCCTGCAGACTGAGCGACAGGCGTCGTCGATTCATCGCGCCGGACAGACTCCCCTCGACCACCAGGTTGGCGGCGAGTTTGGAACCGGCCAGCCTCGCATTGGTCACACCGTTCTCCACGGCGTCGCGCAGCGGCGAGAATCGCAAGGTGCGCGAATCGGAGACGCGCTCCTGGAGCCTCGCCTCGACGCGCTCGGCCAAACCCGTGCCGAAATCGTCGGCCCCTGAGGCGGCCACGGGGGCATGGAAGGGCAGGATGGCCAGGCGATCGGTCCGAGGCGACAGCCATCGCCAGCCAAGCAGGCCGGACAAGACCAGCAGGCCGAGACCCACACCGAGGGCTACCCGCGGCACCCGCCGGGCCGGACGGGGCGTGACGACCGGGGTCGGCGGCTCCGGATCGGGCGCCTGCGGTGCCGGACGGGAAGCTTCCTCCACCAGGACTCCCGGCGGCTTCCAGAACGGGGCGAGACCGGTCTCTCCGACCTCATGCACCTCCACCGGGAGGTCGATGCCCTTGAGGGCATAGCGTCCGTGCCGCTCCCATCGGACCGGTTCCAGCCCCTCGGCACCCCGCGCCACCGCCCCACGCGCACTCTCGAAGACCAACGAACTGGTGAGGATCTGGTCCGCCCCGGCCAGTGACATCAACCGCGCGCAAAGATCGACCTGCAGGCCGTAGAGGTCATGCACGCCGCGGGCGTGGTCCCTCTCGCTCTGGCCGACCCGCTCGATCACGACCTCGCCCAGGTGGATGCCGATGCGGTCGCGCAGCGGGGCTTCGTTCGGTCGCGCCGAATCGCGGAGGGCCTTCTGGAGCCTCAGCGCAAACAACACGGCATCGGAGGGCCGTGCGAAGACCAGGAAGAACGAGTCGCCCGCCGTGCTGATCTCGGCCGCCTCGGGAAATTCGCCAAGGAGGCCCCGTACCAGCTCATGGTGCTCCTGAATCCGTCGGACCCCGAGCCAATCGCCCAGGCGCTGCTTGAGTTGGGTCGAGCCCACCAGGTCGGTGAACACCAGCGTCACCAACCCGGTCTGGTGCTTGCGGCTGAAGGCCTGGATCCTGCCCTCGTTGCCGACAATCGTGGACCCGGGAGTCATGCCTTGGGAACCCGGTAGGCCCGGGGCAGGTCGGAGGTGGGCGGGAGAACGATCATTCAGCAGGGCGGATACCGGCGAAATCTCGGTTGTTTTGGGATCTTCGGATGAATCATGATCCTATCCAGCAACTTATGCAACCCACGCCCATCCGAGTCCTCGGACTCAGCCCCCAGCAGCGGGCCGACCTGCTCGAGCAGTCGGCCTGGTCGTTGAGCTTCACGCGGTCCGACCTGATGGTCCTGGCGGAGTTCATGAAAGCCTGCTCGGGCGGCCCCGGTTCCGTCCTGTGCAAGGAGGGCGACACGGAGTCCTCCATGGGCATCCTGATCGAGGGCTCCGCCACCGTTCTGAAGACGCCGGCCTCCGGCGGCGCTCCCAAGCCCGTCGGCCGGCTCGGCAAGGACAAGTCCTTCGGCGAGATGTCGGTGCTCAACCGCGAGCCGCGCTCGGCGACGGTGGTCGCCGACACGGAGGTCAAGCTGCTCATCCTGCCACGCGCCGAGTTCGACCGCCTGCTCGACACCCAGCCCAAGATGGCCGCCAAGTTCCTGCTGCGCATCGCCCGTCTCCTGAGCCAGCGCCTGCGCGAGACCACCGGGCAACTGGCCGAGCAACTGGGCTGACCTGTCTGTTGCCCATGCAGCCAGGGTCCGGATTCCTTCAGACCCGGTGGACGCAGGTCCGCAAGGCTCAATCCGATTCGGCGGAGGGACGCCAGGCCTTGTCCGATCTCTGCGCCGCCTACTACGAACCGGTCACCACCTTCCTGCAGCGGAGCCTGCCCGACCCGGATTCCGCCCGGGAGATGTCCCATGCGTTCTTCGCCCGCCTGCTCGCCGGCGGGGCCATCTCCCACGCCAGCGAAGACCGGGGCCGGTTCCGATCCTACCTGCTCGGCGCCCTCAAGCACTTCGTGGCCCGGCAACGGGAAGCCGAAGGTCGCCTGAAACGGGGTGCGGCGATGGAACACCTGTCGACCGATGCCCCGCTGGACGGGCAACGTCCGCCGGGGCTTTCCGACCCGGGCCAACTCTCTCCCGACGAGGCCTACGACCGGCAATGGGCG
>JBIKMQ010000269.1:0-4308 GCA_044359215.1 Candidatus Chromulinivoraceae bacterium | reverse complement strand
CCTGCTCAAGACCAACATCAGCCGGGGCGTCCGGGACCTGGGGCCGTTGACCCACGAGCCGGAGTACCTTGCCCGGCTCAAGACGCGCCATTCCCTCCGGGCCTCGGTGATCCGTCTCATGGAGGCGCACCAACTCGACGTGCTGGTGTACCCGTTCAAGTCCGTCCCTCCGGAGGGTCACCTCGAGACACAGCCCGAGAAGGACAACCCGCTCAGCTCGGTCACGGGGCTTCCCGCCCTGCTGGTCCCGGCGGGATACATCACGGCCGGCGGTGGGCCGATCGCCGTGGAGTTCCTGGGGCGCCCGTTCGACGAGCCGTTGCTCTTCCGGATCGGATACGCCTACGAGCAGGCGACCCGCAACCGAAGGCATCCTTCCAGCGTCCCCCCGCTCGAGGGCGAGGACTTCTGAACGGATCAGCGGGGCGACTCGTTGAAGTACACCTTCAGGTTCCGGGTGGACCGGCCCGACGCGACGATGTCCAGGTCGCCGTCGCCATCGAGGTCGGCCAGCGCGAGGTCTTCGCAGGCCATGCCGTCGTCGTCGACCCACACCTTCATCCAACGGTTCCCCACCGGAACGTAGAGCGCCACGCCCACCTTCACCGAACGCGGCCGGCCCATGGCCCGCCATCCCGCCACGATCTGCGGACGGCCGAGGCCCAGCAGGTCGCCACAGGCCAGGGCGTGGCCGTCGATCAACCCGTCGTCGACGACCTCCCGACGTCCCAGCACGGGTGCGGCCGCCGTCGCGCCGGCCACGGGGTCGGGCGGGTGGAAGACCACCAGCTGGTTGCCGTGCATCGGTGAGATGCCGACGACCGAACCCTGCGCATCGCCCAGCGAGCGGATCTCGCCCACGCCACCATTCTCCGGCCCGCCCACCTGGGTCCAAGACACCGGTCCGCGGGCGGCGCCCGTCCCGGACAGCACCCCCCGGAACGCCCCCTCGGCCGAACCCACCAGCACTTCGGTCACCGCGTTCCCGCCGGAGCGGACCACGGGATCGAAATTGTGGGCCTTGTGCCACCGGTCGGACACCGTCTCGACCGTCCACGGTCCACGGCGATCGGGCAGGAGCAGGTAACGCTGGATGCGCACACCGACCCCTTGGCCGTCCTTGTTGCCTCGCCCGTGCAGGGGCACCGACCACAGCGTCCAGCCCTGCGGTTCCTTCACCCAGCGGATGCGGTGCATGGTGGGTTCATGCGGCAACCGGATGGGCGTCCATCGCGCGGTCCGATCGGCAGGCGGTTCCAAATAGAAGAGCGCCCCGCTGTGGACCGTGTCGCCGGGATTCCAGCCGGCCCCCACCGCAATCTCGGCCTTGCCGTCGCCGTCGATGTCGGCGGCGGCCACGCAGACGTGATCCTGCGGCGTCAGGTTCTCGGCGATGACATGCTTCTCCCACTTCGGATGACGGTACCAGGCGATCTGCTTGGCATCGCACAAGACGAGGTCGGGGCCCCCGTCGCCATCGACATCGGCCACGGTCACCCCGTAGCCGACGGCCACGTTGGTGTCGACCGTGAGCGCCCGGAACCTGGGCTCGAGCGGCGCAGCGAAGGCGGTGACGAGGCTGGCGGCGAGCAGAAGCACCGGCGGGAACCTCAGGATCGGCGTCGAGGAGTTCAGGGGCATGGACCGGAGTCTCTGCCGGCCAGCCCCCGGGATTCAGCAACAAAGTGGCCGGCGCCGGAGTGGCCGGCGGCCACGCCGGGGACGGTTGGGGGCGCCCAGAAGGCTACAGGCCGGCGAACCGGGCGATGCGTCCCAGGAAGCCCTCCGGTGTCCGGCCTCCCACGGAGCGTGCCCCGTGGGGAACCACACCGGAAGCAACCAACCATGGATCGTTGGCGTGCTCGTCCACCGCATCCAACATCACCCGGAGTTGCCCGCCGTTGAGGGCGGTCTTCACGATCCCGTCGGTCGCCCGGACCGTGCGACCCAACGGGATCAGGTGCCGACCTGTGGTGGCATAATGGATGGCGCAGGCCGCAACGAGGTCCTCGATCGCCGGCAGGCGGATGCCCTTCTGGGCGAGCACCCGGTCCATCGCAACCTTGACCATGCCAGCGGTGCCGTGAACCAGCCCGCAGACACGGATGTCGGTCGATGAATAGACCGGTTCGCGGAACCGCTTGTCCTCCATGAGGCGGGACAACGTCTCTTGGCTCAAGGGCGCAGTCAGACCCCGATTGGCCCGGACCTGCTGGCACTCGATGAGCAGGTCTCCACGGCTGTGCCGCGCAGGCAGGGTGAGCAGGGCCACCGATTCCTTCCGAAGGTCAACCAACAGGTATTTGTTCCGGAGTTCGTCCGGAGTCGTGGCCTCGGACCTCGAACCCTCCTCCTGCGACGAGGCGTAAGCGGAATCCGTGCTGGAGGCATTGGGAGCGCTGGATTCGATCACCGCCGGCAGGCCCTCGGCCACAAGAAGCCCACCGTCGTACACCGGTCCTTTGGGCTCCGGGTCCAACGGGGTCGCGATCCTCAGGAGCTGATAGGCTCCGGTGGGTATGCCAGCGGGCTGCTGCATCGGGGGTACCTCGGGAAAAACCCGAACCATGGCTCTAAACCCAAAAAGGTTGTTTTTCAACACATTTCCCGCAGGGACACCGGCGGCGGGCGGATCGTGGCCCGGGGATGTCGTTTCGGAGTTGCAGCGGTGAGGAACATCCCGCTTGGCCCCGGCACAAACCCTCAACTCCGGGATCGAAATCCGGAGACCCGAACGGCACGATCGAAAACGATGCTCAACGGGATCTGGCTCGCACTGCTGGTGATCTCGGCCTTGGTGGCCGGGGCCACGGGCCGACTCGCGGGGATGACCGACGGGGCCATCCAGGGAGCCTCCACCGCGGTGACGGTCTCGCTGCAACTGGTGGGGATCATGGCGCTGTGGCTGGGCCTGCTGCGCCTGGCCGAGCAGGCGGGTCTGGTGGCCACGTTGGCGCGCTGGCTCCAACCGTTCCTCGGGCGCCTCTTTCCGGACATACCCCCGGGCCATCCGGCGCTCGGGTCGATGGTGCTCAACGTGGCGGCCAACGCGCTGGGCCTGACCAACGCGGCCACGCCGATGGGCCTGCGGGCCATGCGGGATCTGCAACGCCTGAATCCGCGCCCGGACACGGCAACCGACGCCATGTGCACCTTCCTGGCGATCAACACCGGCTCGGTGCAACTGATCCCGATGACCGCCATCGCCGTGCTGGCCGCCCACGGATCCAGGAACCCCACGGCGATCGTCGCCACCACCCTGCTGGCCACGGCGTGCTCGTCCCTGACCGGGCTCTTCGTCGTGAAGGTTGCCCAGCGGTTGCGATGGTTCCGGCTGCCCGGGATGGCTCCGGCATCGAACCTGTCAGCCCCGGCGGCCCATCCCTCCGCCCCCGGATCGCCGCCGATCCCCGGACCGGAGCCGGAACCTTCCGATACCACCCCGGCCGCACCGCCCCCCGCACCCCTGGGCCGGATGGGCCGGGTGTTGCTCGCGGCGCTGGTGCTGGCCTTCGCCGCCTTCGCGGTCCAGGCCATCCTCCATCCGCCGGAGGCCGCCGAGACGACCGCAGGAACCCCTTCCATCGCGATCCGGGCCCTGGGTGCCCTGTCGCTCGTGGCCCTGCCGTTCCTGCTGGTGGGCATCCCCACCTACGCGGCCCTGCGGGGCATCGCCGTGCATGAGCAGTTCGTGACGGGCGCCCGGGAGGGCTTCGACACCTCCATTCGGATCATTCCGCACCTCGTGGCGATGCTCGTCGCCATCGGATGCCTCCGGGGGGCCGGGGGCATCGAGGGATTGACCCGATGGCTCGAGCCGGCGCTGGCCGCCGTCGGCTACCCGGCGGAACTGGTGCCGATGACCCTGCTCCGGCCGCTGACCGGCAGCGGTACGATGGCGGCCTTCACCGACCTGGTGAAGACCCACGGCGCGGACAGCCTGCTGGCGCGGATGGGGGGCACGCTCTTCGGCAGCACCGAGACCACCTTCTACGTGCTGGCGGTCTACTTCGGGTCCGTCGGCATCCGGCGCACCCGCCACGCGGTCCTGGCCGGCGTGGCCGCCGACCTCGCCGGGGCGGTCGCGGCGGTCGCCGTGTGCCGCGCCCTGGCCTGAACGGGTCCGATGCCATTCGACAGGCACCGTCCGCAGGCAGGCCCATCCCTCCGACCTTGTCTCCGGGTCCGGTTCGGCGGAGGCTCCGGAACTCGCATGACCCGCTTCCTGAGGAACCTCTCCCTCACCCACTGGATCTTCCTGGCCATGGCGGGCGGATTGTTGCTCGGCTGGGCACTGCCCGCCGAGTC
>JBIKMQ010000268.1:0-4317 GCA_044359215.1 Candidatus Chromulinivoraceae bacterium | reverse complement strand
GTCCGAGTACATGGAGAAGTTCACCGTGAGCCGGCTGGTGGGTTCGCCCCCGGGCTACGTCGGGTACGAGTAGGGCGGCCAGCTCACCGAGAAGGTGCGCCGCCAGCCCTACTCGGTGGTGCTCTTCGACGAGATCGAGAAGGCCCATCCCGACGTCACCAACATGCTCCTGCAGATCCTCGAGGAGGGCAAACTGACCGATTCGCTGGGCCGCGTGGTGGATTTCCGCAACACCATCGTGCTGCTCACCTCGAACGTCGGGTCCGAGGCGCTGCGCAAGCAGGGCAGCATGGGCTTCGCCAAGGCCTCCGACGACGCCAGCTACGAGGCCATGCGCGGCCGCGTGCTCGACGAGGCCAAGAAGTTCTTCCGGCCCGAGTTCCTCAACCGCCTTGATGACATCGTGGTGTTCCGCTCGCTCGGCAAGCCCGAGCTCAACACCATCCTCGACCTCGAGGTGGCCAAGGTGCTCGAGCGGATCCGCCGGAAGAACGTCACCGTGGTGCTCGACGACAAGGCCCGAGAGTTCCTCATCGAGAAGGGCTTCGACCCGCAATACGGCGCCCGGCCGATGCGGCGCTCCATCGAGAAGCACCTCGAGGATCCGCTCGCCGAGGAGATCCTGCGGGGCACCCTCATCGAAGGCGAACCGGTCACGGTCACCGCCGACCAGGACAAACTGGTCTTCAAGCAACGCGACCAGCGCGATCAGGCCGCCGAAGGAGCCTTGAGCTCCTGAGCCCACCGGGTGGAGGGGGGGCGCCGTGACGACGGCCAGCCCCTCTGGTCCCGCCCCACGCGGCGTCCCTGTGGACGGGCACCCCGGCCTTCGGTGTCCAACCTCCCTACCAACCTCCCCGGCAATCAACCGTCAGACATTCCCCGCCACGCGCCGGTCGGGGGGCCGGGACCGGATACGGATCTTGTCCGGAACAGCGGTCAAACTCGCCTCAAGGGTTGGCAACGCTGCCGGGACGGACCTAACCTCGACGGCACTGGATCCTGACGTGCCGGTACAACTGCTCCATCAACGCTTCCGCTCCTTCATCCTCCAGCTCGGCGAGGTGTCGATGCTGCTGGCCGAGACCGCCCGTTCGTTCCGGTACCAGAGGCCGTCCTGGAAAGACTTTCTGGCCCAGCTCCACTTCATCGGGGTCAAAAGCCAGAGCGTCGTCATCACCACGGGCGCGGCCACGGGCATGGTTTTGTGCGCCCAGACCTACCTGCAGTTCCACAAGGTCAAGATGGACACGGCGACCGGCGCGGTCGTCAGCATCGGCATGAGCAGCGAGCTGGGACCGGTGCTCGCGGCGCTGATGCTCACAGCCCGGGTGGGGGCCTCGATGACTGCCGAGTTGGGCACCATGAAGGTCACCGAGCAAATCGATGCCTTGAGGGCCCTGGCGGCCCACCCCGTGGACACCCTGGTGGTTCCAAGGTTCCTGGCGCTGCTGGCCTCGGCACCACTGCTGACCGCCGAGTCGGTGGTGGTGGGCATCTTTTCCAGCAAGCTGGTGGGGGTCCACCTGCTGGGCATCGACAGCGCGTACTACCAGGCGAACATGGAGCGTTACACCGATCCGCCCGACGTGATGACCGGCCTGATCAAATCGTTCGTGTTCGCGGCGATCATCGCGGTGGTCGGTTGTCACAAGGGGCTTACCTGCAAGGGCGGGGCCGAGGGGGTTGGGCGGGCCACCACCGATGCCGTGGTGGCGGCAAGCATCAGCATCCTCGTCGTCAACTTCTTCCTGACCCTGTTCCTCGCGCGGATGTTCAACGGCTGAGGAACGCCCATGATCGAGGTCCGCGACGTCACCAAGAGCTTCGGCAGCCAGCAGGTCCTGCGCGGGGTGTCCCTGGACATCCGCCAGGGAGAGGCCGTCGTCATCATCGGCCGCAGCGGCGGCGGGAAGAGCATCCTTCTCAAGCACCTCATCGGTCTCCTGCAGCCCGATTCCGGCATCGTGCGTGTGGCTGGCGAGGATCTCGCCCGGATGGATGAGAGGAGCCTGCTCCGGGTGCGACGCAAGTTCGGCATGCTCTTCCAGATGGCGGCGCTCTTTGATTCGCTGACCGTCGATGAGAATGTCGGCTTTGTCCTCCGACGCGAAGGGGTTGAACCGGAGGCCGAGATCCGTCGCAGGATCGGCGAGGCTCTCGACATGGTTGAATTGCCGGGGATCGGCCACAAGATGCCCAGCGAGCTGTCCGGGGGCATGCGCAAGCGGGTGGGGCTGGCCAGGGCGATTGTGTATCGGCCCGAGATCGTCCTTTACGACGAGCCGACGACCGGCCTCGACCCCATCGCCGCCGACAACATCGACCGGCTCATCCGGCGCGTCTGGGAAACCCTCCACGTCACCAGCATCGCCGTGACCCACGACATGAAGAGCGCCCGCACCATCAGCAACCGGATCCTGATGCTCCATGAGGGAAGGATCTATTCGGAGGGTCCCACTTCGGACATCCTCGGGTCGTCCGATCCGGTGATCCACCGCTTCGTCAACGGCATCTCCACGCCTCAAAAACCCGAATGAACGAGTCCATGGAACGAAAAACCCCGGTGGCTCAGGTGGGCCTGTTTGTCCTAGTGGGGCTGTTGCTGATCGGTGGTCTGCTGCTGCGTTTCAGCAAGGGGGCGTCCCTCTGGAGTTCCGGGCGCACGGTGCTGGTGTCGGCCGGCAATGTCGGGGGTCTCGTCGTCGGGGCCCCGGTCAACATGTCCGGGGTGCGCATCGGCTCGGTCGAGGCGATCTCGCTCTCCGCGGACGGTCGCCGGGTGCTCATCCGCTGCCGCATCCAGAAGCCGGTCACCATCTTCGGCGATGCGCGCTTCGAGATCGAGCAGAGCGGGTTCCTCGGCGATCAGTACGTGGCGATCATCCCCACCGGCAATTCCGCCCCACCCCTCGAGGACGGGGCCCAGGTCACGGCCGTCGACCCGTTCAACCTGCAGGAGGCCGCCCGCAGCGCCGTCGGCCTCATGACCCGGCTCGACCAGGTGATGGACCGGGTGGACCGGATGATTCTCTCGGCCTCGACCCTCAAGGACGTGACAAACACCTTGGCCAACCTGAGGCGCACCTCCGAACGGCTCGACCGGACCCTCGGCGAAGTCGAGGCGCTGGTCTCCTCCGAGAAGCCGGCCGTCGCCGCCACCATCAGCAATCTCCAGGCCTTTTCTGCGACCCTCACGCCGTTGTCCGCCCAGGTGGGCGCGCTGGTGGGCCATGCCGACGCGCTGATGGTGCGTGCCGACACGGTGGTCGCCACCAACGAGGCAGGACTGCGGGAGGCCCTCGGGGGATTCCGGGATGCTTCGGTCGCCTTCCGTGGCATCGCGCAGGACCTGCAGGCCGGCCGTGGGGCGGTGGGCTCGCTGCTCAAGGACCCGAAGTTGCAGGCCGAACTGGCCTCGACCCTGGGCAATCTCAACACCGTGTCGAGCAACCTCGCCAAGAACGGCCTCCTCTGGAAACCGCGCCGCCTGGAGCCCTTGACCAACACGACGGGCTATCCGGGACGTGGCCCCTTCCGGTGACCGACCGGGGTTTCCGACCGGGACCTCGGAGGTTGCCCAATTGACATCGCCTGCCGCGCTTCGGAGGTTCTTTCCATGGAACTCCTCACCTTGTCCCGTGTGTTCGTCCCGGCCGAGGCCGATCTCCTGGCCGCCCGGCTCGAGTCTGCTGGGTTCACCCCCTTCGTCCACGGTCTGGATGCTGCCCTGAGCATCGAGGGCTACTCGATGGTGACCGGCGGCATCCAAGTCAAGGTGCCGGCCGACCAGGCGGAATCGGCACGGCAATTCCTCGCCGGCGGGGCTTACGACCCGGGCTGGGACGGCCGTTTCCGCGCCGTGTACGACCGGGCCATGGCCGCCTACCGGTCCGGCCGATGCTCACCGGCGACCCTGTGCGACGCGGCCGACACGGCTTTCCTGCGGGAGAGCGGATGCTCTGTTCAGGAGCTTTATGACTTCGTCGAGGATGCCGTGGATTGCGGAGAACCCGAGTTCGATACCGTGCTGGAGGTCCAGCGGATCCGGCGGGATTGGTTCCTGGGAGTGCAACAGGGCCGATGGACCGGACGCACCGTCCCCATGTCGGAGTTGCCCGCCAAGTCCGATGCCGTGGACGGCATCGCCTGGTTGCCTCGACTGATCGTCAAGGCCCGCCTGAAGCTCCGGGGCGAGATGCCCTCCGACCTGATGTACGGCTGCGGCGGCGACCGCCCCTTCCTGAGGCGAATGGGCATGACCCTTCCCGGCTTCCTTGAACTGGTCCGGGACCGCGGTCACGACGATCGGGCCAT
>JBIKMQ010000267.1:0-4322 GCA_044359215.1 Candidatus Chromulinivoraceae bacterium | reverse complement strand
CGCCCACGTTGGTGGCCATGAGCAGCCCGCGGCTGACCTCCCGAAGGTTGTGGCCGGCGCGGCCCACCCGTTGCAGGGCGCGGGCCACCCCCTTCGGCGTGGCCAAGAGCACCACCAGGTCGATGCTCCCGATGTCGATGCCCAGCTCCAGCGAGGTCGAGCACACGACCGCCCGCAGCTCGCCGCGCTTGAGGCGATCCTCCACGTCGAGGCGCAGCTCGCGGTCGAGCGAGGCGTGGTGGCATTCGATGCGGTCGGCCAGCGCGGGCAGTTGCTCCTTGAGCCAGTAGGTGGCCGATTCGGCACCGCTGCGGGTGTTGGTGAACACCAGGGTGGTGCGGTTGGCGGAGACGAGCTTGGCCAGCTCGCGGATCAACCGTTGCCCGCTGAATCCGGCCTTCGGATAGGGATCACGCTGGAGAGGGCAGTACACCCGCAGGTCCATCCGCTTGGCCGACGGGGCCTCGATGACCGCCACCTCGCGACCCACGCCCCCGAGAAATGCCGCGGCCTCTTCGCGCGGATGCACCGTGGCAGAGAGACCGATCCGTTGCAGCCGGGCGGCCGTCAACGCGGCGCTCCGGGGGCCTGGGCCCGCCTCCACGACCTGCTCGAGGTGTTCGAGGGTCAGCGCGAGGTGGGTGCCCCGCTTGTTCTCGGCCAGCGCGTGCAGTTCATCGACGATCACCCAGCGCACCGTCGCCAGCTTCGGTAGCCATTTCTCCTGGCTGAGCATGAGGCTCAGGCTCTCCGGGGTGGTCAGCAGCAGGTGGGGCGGGTGGTCGAACTGGCGCTGGCGCTCGGTGGGTGGCGTGTCCCCGGATCGGAGGCCGATCCGGATCGGGCTGGCCTCGCCGTAGATCTCCTGCAGCGGGGCCTGGAGGTTCTTGGCCAGGTCATACCCCAGGGCGCGCAGCGGCGAGAGGTACAGGCATCGCAGCGACTCGGTGAGCTGGCCTTGGGCGTGCTCCCTCGCCAACGCATCCAAGACGCCCAGGAAGGCCGCGAGGGTCTTGCCGGTGCCCGTGGGCGACACGATGAGCACGTGCCGGCCCTCGGCGATCACGGGCCACGCGGCCGCCTGGATCGGGGTCGGCTCCCCGTGCCGCCGGGCGAACCAGTCATGGATCACCGAAGCCACAGGATTCGCGGAGGCCGGATCGGGCTCAGGGGTATTCGCGCTCAGAGGTACTTCTGGAGAATCGGTCCGAGGGCCCTGCGGGTCGCCGCCGGCCATAGCGACTTCTCGGTCATGATGGCGTTGCGCAGCGCATCATGGCAGGGCCAGTTCGGTTCCTGGGGCAGGGTGGGGATGACCCGGGCGAGGATGGCCTTGGCCTGGCCGGCGTTGCGGTGGAGGTTGGCGATGATCATGTCGACGGTCACGTGGGCCTCGTCGACCTTCCAGCAGTCGTAGTCGGTGACCATGGCCAGGGTCGCGTAGGCGATCTCGGCCTCGCGGGCGCACTTGGCTTCGCCCAGGTTGGTCATGCCGATGACGTCGTATCCGTCGCGGTGGTTGGCCAGCGATTCGGCGCGCGTGCTGAAGGCGGGCCCCTCCATGTTCACATAGGTGCCTCCGTCGTGCACCCGGGCCTTCTCGGCCTTGGCGGCCTTGAGGAGCAGCTTGCGCAGTTCCTCGCAGACCGGGTCGGCGAAGGCGATGTGGGCCACGATGCCGCGCCCGAAGAACGAGTGTTCGACGGGGCGCTTGGTTCGGTCGAGAAACTGGTCGACCAGCACGATGTCGCAGGGCTTCAGTTTGGCTTGGAGCGAGCCGACGGCGCTCACACTGATGATCCATTGAACCCCGAGCTTCTTCATCGCCCAGACGTTGGCGCGATGGTTCAGCTCGCCCGGCAGGATCCGATGCCCACGCCCGTGCCGAGGCAGGAAGACCACCTCGCGGCCGGCCAGTTCGCCCGTGAGGAAGGCGTCGGACGGATCCCCGAAGGGAGTCTTCACCGTCACCCATTTCTGCCGGGTGAAGCCTTCAATGGAGTAGAGACCGCTGCCGCCGATGATGCCGATGCGATGGGGAGTCATGGGAAATGAAATGCCGTCGGGAGGAGTGGGCCGGGTTCGTGTCGGGTTCGATCCGGGTTCGAGAGGGCTCAGGGCGCCTTCGGGGCGGGGACGCCGAACTGGCGGGCCAGGAAGGCCAGCTGGTCGGCGCGTTCCTCGATCTGCTTGGAAACCGGTTTGCCGGCGCCATGTCCGGCCTTCACGTCGATGCGGATGAGCACCGGATTGGGCCCGGTGTGGACCTCCTGGAGCCGCGCGGCGAACTTGAAGCTGTGGGCCGGCACGACGCGGTCGTCATGGTCGCCGGTGGTCACCAGCGTGGGCGGATAGGCCACCTTGGGCTTGAGGTTGTGGTAGGGCGAATAGGCGTACAGCGCCTTGAACTCGCCCTCGTTCTCGCTCGAGCCGTAGTCGCTGGTCCAAGCCCACCCGATGGTGAACTGGTGGAAGCGGAGCATGTCCAGGACCCCGACCGCCGGCAGGCAGGCGCCGTACAGGTCCGGGCGCTGGGTCATGCAGGCCCCGACGAGCAGTCCGCCGTTGGATCCGCCCTGGATGGCCAGTTTCTTCGGCGAGGTCCAACCCTGCTGGACGAGCCATTCCGCCGAGGCGATGAAGTCGTTGAAGACGTTCTGCTTGCGCAGCTTGGTGCCGGCCTGATGCCACTCCTCGCCGTACTCGCCGCCGCCGCGCAGGTTGGGCACCGCGTACACGCCGCCCATCTCGAGCCAGACCAGGTTGCCCACGCTGAAGGTCGGGGTGAGCGAGATGTTGAACCCGCCGTAGCCGTACAGGAGCGTCGGGTTCTTGCCATCGGGTTTGAGGCCCTTCTTGTGGGTGATGAACATGGGCAGCTTCACGCCGTCCTTGCTCGTCACCCAGACCTGGCGCGTCTCGTAGTCGTCGGGCTGGAAGGCGACCTTGGGCTGCTTCCAGAGCGTGCTCTGGCCGGTCTTGAAGTCGTGGCGGTAGATGCGGCCCGGGACGGTGAAGCTGGTGAAGCCGAAGAAGGTCTCCGTTTCCTCGCGCTTGCCGCCGAGTCCTGAGGCGCTGCCGATGCCCGGCAGGTCGAGCTGCTTCTCGAAGGTGCCGTCGAGACGGTGGAGGCGGATCTCGGAACGGGCGTCGCGCAGCGTGTCGCAGACGAACCGCTCGCCCACCACGTTCACCTGCGTCAGCGTGGCCTCGGATTGCGGGATCAGCTCCTTCCAGGCCGGGCGTTCGGGGGTGCGGGTGTCGATGGCGATGAGGCGGCCGCGCGGGGCCTTCAGGTCGGTGAGGAACCAGAACACCGGACCGTCGTTGCCCACGAAGTTGTAGCTGGCGTCGAAGTCGTTGAGCAGTTCGACGACGGCGGAGCCGGGCTTCTGCAGGTCCTGATAGAAGAACCGGTTGCGCGTGTCGGTGCCCTGGGTGACCGAGAAGAGCAGGTAGTGACCGTCGTCGGACAGGCCGGCCCCGAGGCCCCACTTGGGCTGGTCCTTGCGCTCATAGACCAGGCGGTCGGCCGACTGGGGCGTACCGAGCGCATGGAAGTACACCTTCTGAAACTCGTTCACCGCGGTCAGCGCCGCGCCGGGCTTCGGCGCGTCGTAGCGGGAGTAGTAGAAGCCCGAGCCGTCCTTGGCCCACGACAGGCCGGAGAACTTCACCCATTCGATCCGGTCGGCCAGCTCCTGGCCCGTGGCCACGTCGCGGATGCGGATCTCCTGCCAGTCGCTGCCGCTCTTGGAGAGCTGGTAGGCGACCTTCCTGCCGTCCTCGGACGGCTCGAGCCGACCCACGGCCACGGTGCCGTCGGCGCTGAGCTGGTTCGGGTCGAGCAGCACCGTGGGCTCGGCGTCGAGGCGGGGGGTCGTGTACCACACGCTCTGGTTCTGCAGGCCGTCGTTGCGGGTGAAGAAGTAGCGGTCGCCCTGCCTGGTCGGCACCCCAAATCGCTCGAAGTTGAAGATCTGCGACATCCGTCTGCGGATGCCCTCGCGCTGGGGAATTTGCTGCAGGTAGCCGAAGGTCACCTCGTTCTGGCGCTTCACCCAGTCTTGAGTCGCCGGGGCGTTGTCGTCCTCGAGCCAGCGGTACGGATCCTCGACCCGGACGCCATGGTAGGTGTCGACGACGTTGGTCTTGGCGGTGGCGGGGTAGGTCAGGGGGGCACTCATCAGGGGCAGGGTGGCCAGCAGGGCCGTGGAACCCAGGGCGGCGGCGCGCAACGACATGCGCTCTTCATGGTGCCAAATCCGGGCGACTGCAACTCCGCGATGGGGGGGGCCGCTGGCGGAACCTTCGGGCGCATG
>JBIKMQ010000266.1:0-4328 GCA_044359215.1 Candidatus Chromulinivoraceae bacterium | reverse complement strand
TTGCGCCGGAGCCCGTTCGGGCCGAGGATCCTCCCATGGGTCTTCGCTGGTGCTTCCTGTGGCTGTGGATGGGATCGATGGGCTGGGCGCAGGCGTCCGGCCCGGAGGCCCCGTCGGCCGACGCGGTGGTGGCCCGCCTCGTCGAGCGTCTCAAGTCGTTGCCCGACCGCCATCAGGGCCAGGCGCATGTCTGCCGCCGCATGGCCGTCATCGAGACCCTCGATTCCGACGGCTCGGTGTCCGAGCGGAAGACCAAGGAATATGTCGTGGCCATGACCAACGGCGTGGAGACCGTGCGTCTGGTCCGGGTGGACGAGAAGGAGCCGCCGGCGGCCGACGCCCGCAGCGAGGAGCGCCGCGACCGCGAGGCCCGCGAGCGCTACGGCAAGTCCGGTTCGTTCCGGAAGCGCCGGGGTGTCGAGGTCGTCGACGAGGCGCTCCTCCGGCGCTTCGAGTACACCTGGCAGGGGTTCGAGGTCATCGCCGGTCGCACCAACCATGTGCTTCGGTTCGCGGCGAAACCCTCCGAACCGGGGCAGGGCGGGTCGCAGGGCTTCGCCGACCGCCTGATGTCGCTGCTCGAGGGCCGGTTGTGGATCGATGCGGAGGAGCATGAACTGGTGCGCGTGGAGGCCGGCCTTGGGCGCAGCTTCGACGTGTTTGCCGGGGTGGTGGCCTCCATCCAGCGCATGAGCCTGCTCATCGAGCGCTTCCGCCTGCCGGACGGGCGCTGGGTGGACGGCCGATTCCACACCGCGCTCGAGGGTCGGAAGTTCCTGAGCACCCTGCGGCTGCGGCTGCAGGTGGAGCAGGACCGCTACGAAACCGCATCGATGGGTCCGGGTTGAGGGGCCGCCGGCTGCCGTGCGCCCGCAATGGGTCATTGCCTCGGTGGATTTCCCTTGGATAGAACAGGCGCCCGTGTCGTCCCAGCACACCCTCAAGCAATCGGTCTCCTTCGCCGGCATCGGCCTCCATGGCGGCAACCGGGTCTCGATGAACTTCCTGCCGGCGCCCCCGAACACGGGCCTCCGGTTCCGGCGCATCGACCTCGAGGGCTCCCCGGAGATCGAGGCCAGGGCCGAGCACGTGGTGGACACCCAGCGGTCGACCACGCTGGGCAAGGGGGCGGTGAAGGTCCACACGGTGGAGCATGTGCTGGCGGCCTTCGCCGGGGCCGGGATCGACAACGCGGTCATCGAGATCGATGCCAACGAACCGCCCATCGCCGACGGCAGCTCGCGTGAGTTCGTGCGGCTGCTCAAGGAGGCGGGACGGGTCGCCCAGGCCGACCCGGTCGAGGCCTGCCGGATCACCGCCCCGATCGAGCTGAACGTCGGCGAATCGCACATGGCGGTGTTCCCCCACGCCGGCTTCAAGATCACCTGCACCAGTTCCGACAAGGGCGGCCGCTTCACCCAGTTCTTCAGCCTTGAGGTCACCCAGGCCACCTGGGAGAAGGACCTGAGCCACGCCCGGACCTTCTGCTTCTACGAGGAGATCGAGTTCCTCATCAAGAACGGGCTCATCAAGGGCGGCAGCCTGGAGAACGCCATCGTCATCCGGGACGATGCGGTGCTGACCACCGAGCCGCTCCGCTATCCCGAGGAGTTCGTGCGGCACAAGATTCTCGACATCGTCGGCGACCTGGCGCTGGTCGGGCGGCCCATCCAGGGGCATGTGATCGCCACGCGCCCGAGCCACCGTGCCAACACCGAGCTGGCCAAGGCCATCCTCGCCCAGATGCGGCGCCCGCTGGAGGCCGCCCAGACCTTCGCCCCGCCCCCGTCCCCGGCTCCGGCCGCGGCCACCCCGCCGCCCGTCCCGGCCGCCGACGCCAAGCCCGCCCCCGCCAAGTCCGCCAAGACCGCCCCCGCGACCGTGAATTCCCCGACCTCCACCGAGACCCTCGTGCGCGACGGCGCCACCCTCGACATCATGCAGGTGATGCAGATCCTGCCGCACCGTCCGCCCTTCCTGATGGTCGACAAGGTCACCCTCATCGACGGCCCGCGGATCGTCGCGCAGAAGAACGTCACCATGGGCGAGCCCTTCTTCGAGGGGCATTTCCCGGGGCACCCGATCATGCCCGGGGTGCTGCAGCTCGAGGCCATGGCCCAGGTGGCCGGCATCCTGATGATGCGGCAGGCCGAGAACGCCGGGAAGCTGGCCTACTTCATGTCGGCCGAGGATGTGAAGTGGCGCAAGCCGGTCCGGCCCGGCGACATCCTCATGATCGAGGTGGAGATGACCAAGGCCCGCGGCAAGATCGGCAAGGCCAAGGGGCGCTGCACCGTCGACGGCGAGGTGGTCAGCGAGGCCGAGGTCACCTTCATGCTGATGGACCGGTGAGCCCAGGCGCCATGATCCATCCCACCGCCATCGTCCACCCCGGGGCCCGCCTCGGGGCCGACTGCCGCATCGGCCCCTACTGCCTCGTCGGCGAGCGGGTCGTTCTGGGCGACCGGTGCCACCTGCACGGCCATGTGGTCGTTGACGGCCACACCACGCTGGGGGCCGACAACGAGGTCTACCCCTTCGTCTCGCTGGGGTTGAAGACGCAGGACCTGAAGTGGAAGGGCGGGGTGACCCGGGTCGAGATCGGCGACCGCAACGTCTTCCGCGAGTACGTCAGCGTGCACAGCGCCACCTCCGATGGCGGGGTCACCCGGGTGGGGTCCGACAACCATTTTCTGGCCAACACGCACCTGGCCCATGATGTCCAGGTGGGCAACCGGGTCATCATGTCCAACCTCGCCACCCTGGCGGGGCATGTCGTCGTGGGGGACCACGCCATCATCGCCGGGCTGGCCGCCGTGCATCAGTTCTGCCGGATCGGCCGGCATGCGATGGTCGGGGGGTGCTCGAAGCTGGTGCAGGACGTGCCCCCGTTCATGATGGCCGACGGCAACCCGGCCGAGACGCGCTACATCAACAAGGTGGGTCTCGAGCGGGCCGGGTTCCCGCCTGAGACGATCACGGCGCTGGCCAAGGCCTACAAGACGCTGTTCCGAGCTGGCCTCACCCTCGAGGCCGCCTTGGCTCGCCTGGAGGAGGATTCCGCCGGCACGCCCGAGCTGGGCGAACTCGTCGAGTTTGTCCGGAGCAGCCAGCGAGGTCTGGCGCGCTGAGGCACCGGCGACCCTCGAGAGCGGTCTGGAATTTCCGGCTCCGAGACCTCAGGCCGCCTTGGCGCGGGCCGGCTCGGCCAGCGCCCGCAGGGCCGCCTCCACCGCGTCGATCACCGAATCCGGCGTCGAGGTGCCGGCGGTGATCCCCACGGTGTCCGTGGCCCGCACCCAGGAAGGGTCCAGGTCCGCCGCCGACTGCAACCAATGCACCCTCGCGCAGCGGCTGCGGCAGGTGTCCACGAGGCGTCGGGTGTTGTTGCTGTGGGCGCCCCCGAGAACGAGCACCACGTCGCAACGGCCGGCCAGCGCCTCGGCGGCGTTCTGGCGGTCCTTGGTCGGCTGGCACACCGTGTCGATCCAGCGCACCTCGGAGGCCGGGAACCGGCGGGCCAGCCGGTCCACCAGCTCGCGCACCCGCGAGACCGGTTGGGTGGTCTGGGACACCACGCCGTAGCGCGGGCGCTCGGGCAGGCGGTCCACCTCCTCCTCGCCGAGCACCACCTCGCAGCCGGGATGATCTTCGGTGAGCCCCCGGACCTCGACGTGGTCCGCCTGGCCGATGACCACGGGATGGAACCCGCCGTCCACCAGCCGTCGGAGGGCCTGATGGGCCCGGTGGACCAGCGGGCAGGTTGCCTCGAAGACCTGGAGGCCCGAGGCCTTCAGGCCCGCGATGCGTCGGTCGGAGGCCCCATGCGCGGTGATGACCACGTCGCGGGTGGGGACGTCGGCGGGGTCGTGGCGGATGAGCACCCCCCGGGCGCGCAGGTCGGAGAGGACCGTCTCGTTGTGGACCAGGTCGCCGAGGACCGTCACCGGTCCGGCAGCCGACCGTTCGTGTGCCAGCTCGATGGCGTCACGGACGCCGAAGCACATGCCCATCGCCTCTGCTCTCAGGATCGTCATAGGAAACTTTGTGTTACAAAGTGTCTGGCTACGAACCATGGTTTCTGTTCAAAAAGAATCAAGTCCTCGGCGCAGATTTCCGGAATTGGGAGACGATCTGTTCCAGGTGCCCGAGGTATTCGGTGAAGGCGCTTCGACCGGAATCGGTCAGCGCGCAGGTGGTCTGGGGCCGGGTCTCGCCGGAGGATTTGGTCAGCGACACCACCCCCGCCTCCTGCAGGATGCGCAGGTGGGAGGTCAGGTTGCCGTCGGTCATCCCGAGCAGGTTCCGGAGGTCGGTGAAGGTCAGGG
>JBIKMQ010000265.1:0-4331 GCA_044359215.1 Candidatus Chromulinivoraceae bacterium | reverse complement strand
GCCCGGTAGGTCGCCAGCTTGGCCTTCACATCATCGGCCGAGGCGCCGGAATCCAGGGCCGTCTGGAGGGCTTCGGCGTCCGGGTTGGGCTGGCCAAACCCGCCGCGACCCTGCCGGCCTCCGCCGGGACCGCCGGGACCGCCGCCCGGGCCTCCAGGACCGCCCGGGCCGCCGGGGCCTCCACCAAAACCACCAAAACCACCAAAACCACGACCCATGCCCGAGCGGGAGTCATTGATCTTCTTGATGCGGGCCTCGATAAGCCCCCACTCCGCGTCATCCTTGACCGCCAGCTGCTCGCGGATGCGCTCCATCATCCGCTGGCGCATTTGCTCGGGGTCCCAGTTGCCACGTCCCTGCCGGCCGCCGGGACCTCCCTGACCCCCTCCACCTCCCTGGGGCGCCGGCGGTGCGTCGTTCTGGGCGAGGATCGTCCCGGTGGTGGTGGCGAGGATCAGGCCGCAGGCGGCCAGCATCGATGGAAGCGAGGAGCGGTTCATGGCGATTGTGGTTGAAGAGTCCGCTGCCGGACCCGATTGGTTGGAGAGACAACGATCCCGGCGGTCCGGTTACGGTTGACGCTCACCGGCCGCCGGCGGGATCGTTGCATCGTTCGATGCCCCACCTGCACGAGAAGATCGATTTCACCGTCGCCCTGCTGATTGTCGACCACGGGCGCGTGCTCGTGATCCTGCACCGGAAGCTCGGCAAGTGGCTCCCGATCGGCGGGCATGTCGAACTCGACGAGGACCCCGAGCAGGCCGCCCTTCGGGAGGCCCGTGAAGAAACCGGCCTCGAGGTCCGCCTGCTGGGGCAGCGCCCGCCCACGACCGGGCCCGGGACCCGTGCCCTCATCGCGCCGCGGTTTCTGGACATCCACCGGATCTCGGAAACCCACGAGCACATCGGCATGATCTACCTGGCCAGGCCCGTGGGTGGCACCCTGGCCCTGGCGGAGGAGGAGCATCTCGACATCCGCTGGTGCACGGCCGAGCAGCTCGACCGCCTGCAGCCCCCGATGAGCCACGCCGTGCGGTGGTATTGCCTCCAGGCCATCGAGGAGGTTTCCCGAATGCCGGATGAGCTGGACGGCGCCGTGCGCGCCTGAATCAAGACGACGGGGCAGACTCGATGACGAGTTCCACCCCTCGGGCTGGTCGCGCCCCCGGGACCGGAGCATGGACCTGATCGAAATCCTGGAAGAGCCACAGGTTGGTCTTCTGGACGCCATCCAGCCGCAGGTGCGTGGGCCCCGGGACCGGGATCAGGTCGACCCCGGGAGGCAACTCCAAGGGCCAGGTGGCCTCCGGGGTCTTCCCCGTCCCCATCCATCGAAGGCTGAGTTTGGGATCTGACTCCGGTCCCTCGACCAGGTGCCAGTCCAGCGGGATGGGCTCAGGACCGGTGACCTCCCGCCGGCCCAGTTCCCGAGGCTCGCCCGCCTGCCACCATCGAAGGCTCAAGGTCACCCGCGGGGAACCGGTCGGAGGAATCAGCTTCACGGACCGCTGGGCATACCATCCGGGCACCTTGGGACCCTCGAACCGACGATTCTGACCACCGCCCCGGACGACCTCCGGCCGGAAGGTGGCAAAGGCCTGGAACAGCGACACGGGAAGCGCGGCGATGAGCCCCAGGTGGAGCAGCATCCCGCCGGCAAAGACCCACCATCCCCGTCCGGTCCGCGCGGTCCCCAACGCCCGGAGACGCGCCCTCAGGTAAAGGCCTGCCACCAGGAGAGTGGCGGAGAATCCGGCGATCCAGCGCGGAAGGAGGAACTCCGGGTCGGGCGCGTCGTCACCTCCCCGACCGAGGACCACCGAACCCAGCGCCCCGGCAACGACCATCAGGAGCGCCCGGGTGCCGCTGGAGGCGAGGAATGCCCAGGCCCGTCCCCGCCTCCCTGGTTCCGGTCCCCGGAGTCGCCTCACCCCCAAGCCGCCAAGGATGCCACCCACGAATCCGGCCCAGACGGCGATGAACAACGTGAGGAAGATCGGCCCGACGCTTTCCATTTCGAAGGACACCAGGCGCTGGAACAGCCACCCCGGCAGCAGGAGGACCAGCAGGAAGGACGGAACCGCTAAAATCGCCGCCGCCAATGAGAGCCGAGACCAACGGGCGGGGACCGTTGGGGACACTGGCGTCTCCGGTGAACGGGGATCGCCCTCGATGGGGAGCGGGTTGAGGTCGATGACTCCGGAGCGTAACCAATAGGCCGTTCGCTCGCCAATCCCCAACATCCAGACCTAGCCTGCCGGCTCGGGACCAAGCCGCGCCCCGACGCGGAGACCGGGGTCCCAGGAGCTTCCTCTGGGAGGTCCTTGGAGCACCGGTCCTGAACAGGAATTGGCTTTCAGGACGATGGGTGCGTGCCTAGAATGTGTTCCGGAGAGGCCGATGGTGTAATGGCAGCACAGGGGTCTTTGAAGCCCTTAGTCATGGTTCGAATCCATGTCGGCCTACCAATCCGTTCGACCCGGGGCCGCTTTTTCGGAAATCCATTCCCCAATCCACTCGGACGACCTCTCAACACCCCAACCGGCTCCTTGAACGTAAACCACTGAGCAATCGGGTCCGTGGGCGGAGGTTGCTGAACTCGAACATCCCGATCTGAAAACCTTCGACCGCCTGATTGACTGGCGTCGCTGGGGCTGTGCAGGCACTCGACCGGCAACCAACGGTCGGAACCCCGGGCTGTGCGGAGCCTCCGAAAAAAAACCCCCGGGGGTTCCCAGGGGCTGTTTGGAGTGAGTAACTCTGGACCTGAACAACTCTGGACCAGCACTCCGGGCGATGCTCCTTGACGGGATCGCCGCGATTGTGGTGGTCGTTGTGGTCGTTGTGGTCGTTGTGGTCGTTGTGGTCGTGAATGGGACCCGCCAACGGGATGATTTCCAACGGGCCGATTTACTTCACCGCTTCGATCTTGGTCACGGCGAGCTCACCGTGCTCCTTGTCGAGATTGCCGGTGACCTTGACCTTCTTGGTCTGGCTGCAGATCTCGCCGTGGAAACCCTTCGAGACATCGCCGGTCAGCTTGTAGGTGGTGGTCTTGTCGCCGTCCTTGACCTCGACGACGTTCTGGCACTTGTCAGCCTTCTTGAGGGCGCACTTCAGGCACTTGCCCTCGCCGGTGAGGGTGACTTCCTTGGCAAGGGCCGCGGAGGAAAAAGCGGCCAAGGCCGCGATGGCAACGATGAGTTTCATGGATTGGAGTGGTTCGAGTGAACGGATGGGTCGATGGACCTGATTGAAAGAATCATCGCCTGTCCTCGGAGCTTGGCAAGCTCCGAAATCGGTGCTGTGACATCGCCCTCGTTGGCCCTCATGGACACTCCCACCAGGACGACGTGCTGGCTCCGGGATGGATCCTTGGTTTTCGTCGTGCTTGGCCCTGCAGTCCCGATCCCGGTGTGTCCTCTGGTCCAAGGCCTCTGGTCCCGTCGCACTCGGGTCGTCTGGATCGTGTGCCAACCCGCCAAGACCCGTCCGTGGACGGTGCCGGCTGGCTGTGCGGGTCATTCTGCGCCCAGCCTCACCGCGGGATTCCAAATGCCTCTGGTAGCCTGGGTTTGGGGTACCGGGATGACAGCCTGCTCGAAGGCTCCCGGGGAGTGGACAGGCCCTGGAAACCATCATCAAACCCATTCGATCCCCGTCAGCATGACCCATTATCCGACTTCGTGATCGATATCCTAATATTTTCGGATAAATATTACCGTTATCGAATGAGCCTGACTCGAGTTCCACGTGGAACAATTGCCCCGCTCGTTCCCATCGCCCGGGAGGAGGCTTGTCCGGCACAGGATTGATGATTCTCCGCGGTTCGATACCCTCGTCCCATGTTCATCTATCCCAAACGGTACGATGTCATCGTGGTCGGGGCCGGACACGCGGGCGTTGAAGCCGCGTTGGCAGCCGCCCGGATGGGGTGTGAGACCCTGTTGTTGACCATCCAATTGGACACGATCGGCCAAATGTCCTGCAACCCAGCCGTGGGAGGGTTGGCCAAGGGGCACTTGGCACGGGAAATCGATGCCCTCGGCGGAGAGATGGGCAAGACCACCGACTTGTGTGGGTTGCAGTTCCGGATGCTCAACACCAAGAAGGGTCCTTCGGTTTGGGCTCCTAGGGCGCAGTGTGACAAGAAGGCCTACCAGTTTCGGTTGAAGTGGGTGTGCGAGCGACAAGCACAGCTGGATTGCAAGCAGGCCCAGACCACCCGCCTCGTGGTTGAAAACGGTCGAGTCATCGGGGTGGACACCTCGATGGAAGTCCGGTTTCTCGGGGAAACGGTCGTCGTGACGACCGGGACGTTCCTCCGGGGA
>JBIKMQ010000361.1:0-3697 GCA_044359215.1 Candidatus Chromulinivoraceae bacterium | reverse complement strand
ACCCCCACCGGATCCAAGGACGTCTCTCACGACGGGCCGCCATGCAGGCCGGCAGCTTGGGACTGCTTGGCTTGGGAATGCAGCACCTTGTCGACGGGCAGACCGTCGGCGCCGTCGGAGGAACCGGCGGCGCCTCGGCCAGGTCGGTGATCTACATATTCCTTTCCGGGGGATTGGCCCAGCATGAGAGCTTCGACATGAAGCCGGAGGCGCCGATGGAAATCCGGGGCGAGTTTTCGCCCATCCCCACGCGGACCCCCGGGCTCCACATTTGCGAGCACTTGCCGATGCTTGCCCAG
This sequence comes from Candidatus Chromulinivoraceae bacterium, assembly GCA_044359215.1. GTDB lineage: Bacteria > Verrucomicrobiota > Verrucomicrobiia > Limisphaerales > UBA9464 > SXXZ01. Next base: position 3,398 of record JBIKMQ010000361.1, on the reverse strand, counting down.
CGCAGCCCGCTGTGGGCGCTCTGCCGCTCGTTGACCCACGGGTCCAACGACCATTCGGCGGCCCATCACATCATGCTGACGGGGCGTTCGGACCTGCCGGCGGGCTTCGATCCCACCAAGCCGAAGGACTCCGACTGGCCCTCGATCGCCTCGCTGACCACCGCTCTGGCGACGCCGCGAAACCGGCTGCCGCCGGCGGTCGTGCTGCCGGAGAAGCTCATCCATAATACCGGACGGGTGATCCCGGGGCAGTCGGGTGGTGTGCTGGGGCGCCGCCACGATCCTTGGTACCTCGACGCCGCGCCCTACAACCCGTCCACCTACGGCGCCTTCCCGGAGTACCTCTTCCATCACCATGATGGCCCGAAGACGCAGGCCAACCTGCACTTCCGCTCACCGAACCTGACGGTGCCGGAGTGGCTGGCGGGCGGCCGTCTGGAGGACCGGCTGGACCTGCTGCGGCACCTGGACCGCCAACGCGCCACGCTCGGGCATGCCGCCGAGATCCAGGACCACGAGCGCACCTGGCAGTCGGCGGTCTCGCTGCTGACCGGCGGTCGGGTGGCCGGAGCCTTCGACATCACCCAGGCCGAACCTCGACGTCGCGAGCGGTATGGCCAGAACTCCTTCGGCTGGTCGCTGCTCACCGCGGCGCGGCTCGTGGAGGCGGGCGTGCGCCTCGTGCAGGTGAACCTCGGCAACGACGAGACTTGGGACACCCACGAGAACGCCTTCCCCAACCTGAAGAACCACCTGCTGCCGCCGATGGACCTCGCCGTGTCGGCCCTGCTGGACGACCTGAAGGACCGCGGATTGCTCGACTCGACCCTTGTCGTGATGGCCGGTGAATTCGGCCGCACCCCGAAGATCTCGACCCTGCCCGGGGCCAGCCACCCTGGGCGCGATCACTGGGGGGCGGTGCAATCGGTGTTCTTCGCGGGCGGCGGGGTGCGCGGCGGCCACGTCATCGGTTCATCCGACCGTGAGGGTGGCCAACCCGCCTCCGATGCCCAGACCCCGGAGAACCTCGCGGCGACCGTGTTCCACGCGCTGGGCCTGCCCCGCGACACGGTTTGGCACGACCTCCAGCAGCGCCCGTTCCCGCTTTACCACGCCGACCCCATCCGCGGACTGCTCGGGTGATTTCAAGACGGGATAGGCCATCCATCGTCGGCCTGCATGGGCGCCGACCCGGTCCTCCGGGCACGTCGTTGTCGGCCCTACGGCCCAAACCCTTCGGCCCATCTCCTGAAACCCGGCGCGAACGCTTCCAACTCGGCGAGCACCGGTTGGGGCTCCACCGGGTTCGGCACCGGGATGTCCAACAGCGGGACTGGCGGCGCCGGAAAGCGGCGCCGCTGTTCCCGCAGGAATTGGAGGCCCAGTCTCGGGTACACCGTCTGGATGTGGCTCTCGAACATTCCCTAATGGTCGAGGCCCTGGGCGGTCATGATCCATCGATCGCGCCCAACCCACTGCTGGCAGAGCCCATGGTTCCGTGCGCGGTACATCGAGCGGGCAGGGACGGGCAGCTCGGACGTGGCGTCTCTATCCCGCGCAGCATGACACCGGGAACCAGAGTTCCGGTTTGAACACGGACAGTTCATCCAGGTTCTTTGACGTGCCGTGGCCGCGCCACACCGAAATCGGCCTGCTGTCAAACGGCTCCTCCAGATGCTGGATCGCGAGCCATTACGGGGTGAGATGAAGGCTCGACTCGGCCTCAAGGATGAACCGCACTTTCCGGAGAAGTATCGGCAGCCGAGCATCCGTGGGGACCGGTCTGGTTGTCATGACCATCCCGGACAATCCTTAGGGTCGTTTGCAACGCTCTCGAACCCACCTCCGCTGGCCTCGCCTTTTGCTTGCGCGTTGTCTACGAGGGATCCGGTTCAGCTCGTCGGCAGGAGCGGCTCACCACGTCTCCCGCACGGACACATGATTCTGCAGAATGGAGCCGGCTGTCGGGATTGAACCGACGACCCACGGTTTACAAAACCGTTGCTCTGCCGCTGAGCTAAGCCGGCCCGGTGGACTCCCTGTGGCGGGAGCTTCAGGTGTGCGCAGGAACCGCACCAGATCCTAGTGACCGTGCAACGATGCCTGGCGATCGGGCGATGCCAAGTGGAAGTTTGCGGGGGCTTCAGGGAAGCAAACCCCCGCGGCATCCTCAGGACACGATCAACGGCCGTCAGGTCAGGAAGGCGTGGAAGGCGAAGCCCACGACAAACACCGAAGGCAAGAGGGTTACAAAGATCGCGAAAACCAACCCCAGCCGGAAGGACAGCACGGCCAGCGCCTCGGTCCGACCCCGGCGGCGCCTACTTCTTCGTGGCGATGGTGGCGGCGAGGCGGTCGAAATCGCGATCGATGGGCTTCTGCGCCGGGGCGTCCCAGCTGTGCTTGCCCGTCATCGGCTCGAACCACTTGTAGATCTCGGAGTGGCCATCGGCGAAGGTGAGGTTGGCCCCGCGGTTGTGACGGTCCGACGGGTCGTTCTGCCAGACGCGGTTGTCCACCTGGATGGCGAAGTAGCCGTCCTCGAGGGTCTTGGTGCTCTCGTCGATGAGGACCAGCGCCCCGGAAGGATCGGGATCGATGATGTCCGAGGTCTTGCGGCGAAGCGGGTAGCGCGGGTTCACCCACTCGACGTTGCTGTTCATCTGGCCCGACATCGAGTAGCTGCGGACCCGCCGGAACTTGCGCCCCTGGTACTTGTAGTCGTCGGCGGCGCAGACATAGATCGACTCGGACGAGTTGTACGGGAAGAGCTTGCCCGTGATGATGTTGTTGCGGTTGGTATGTCCCGGCGCCGAATTGACATCCCCCAGGATCCACGCGTCGGGGGTGCCCAGGTAGTTGGGCACCAGGCGCTCCTGATGGTCGCCCGAGTAGAGGATCCAAGCGAGGCAGAGCTGCTTGGTGTTCGAGAGGCACGAGATCGACAAGGCCTTGGATTTGGCCTTGGACAGCGCCGGCAGCAGCATCCCCGCAAGGATCGCGATGATGGCGACGACGACCAGCAGTTCGATGAGGGTGAAGCCCCTGCGCCGGGTACCGATCCGTTGTTGCATCTTCATAGGCTCTCGAGTTTGAAAGGTTTCCCCACGTCACCCGCCCCGGATGGACCTGAGGCCCAATTCCTCCTCGATGGAAGCGGTGGCCCGGTTGCGGTGCTATGGATGGCCGATTGGGTGCCCATAAAGTTGGTCCAAGTCAAGCTTCACTGTGCGTCCCTGTTGGTCGCCGGGGCACGCGTCGGGCGGAGGTTTCCATGCCCCGCGGATGTCCCACGATTTGCGGGATTGCCTGCGGACGCCCCGGCCGAGCAGCTTCGGGAATCCCCCCGTCGATGCCCATGCGAACGCACCCCGCGACCCGGATCACCGCCGAAGAGG
>JBIKMQ010000004.1:0-15079 GCA_044359215.1 Candidatus Chromulinivoraceae bacterium | reverse complement strand
CGGCCACCTCGCGCATGATGTGGATGGCCTCGGTCTCGAGGTACTGGAGGTGGTCGAGTTGGTAGCTTCTCATGGAAGACGGTCTCGGAAAGGGATGGGACGGGATCGAGCGGGGCCCGGGGTTCCGCCGGTGTCAGACCGAGGCGACGGCCTTGCCTCCCCAGGCGGCGTGCAGGCCGCACTCGCGCTTGTCGTCGGCCTTGGCCGGGTCGAAGTAGTCCCACTCGTTGGGCAGGTCGTGCTCCTTCAGGTAGGCCTCCATCTGGGCGTCGCTCCAGTGGAAGAGCGGGCTCAGCTTCAGCGATCCGAAGTTGCCGTCGGGGCTGACGACGTCGAGGCCGGCGCGGTTGGGGTTCTGCACCTTGCGCAGCGCGGTGATCCACACCGTCGGGGCCAGTTCGCGCATGCCGCGCTGGAAGGGCTCGAGCTTCATGACGGCGCTGAAGGCCTTGATGCGCTCCTCGTTTTCCGGCGTGGGCTCGGGCATGCCGCCATCCACGGCGTCGTAGTGGGCGGCCGTCTTGCGCGGCAGGTAGGCCTTGAGGTTGAGCTTGAGCCGCGCGCGCAAGGCCTCGGCATGCCGGTACGTGGCCGGGCGGTTGTAGCCGTGGTCCACCCACAGCACCGGGATGTCGGGCTGGAGCCGGGTCACCAGGTGCAGGATCACCGCCTCGTAGGGGCGGAAATTGGTCGAGACGATGGCCCGGCCGCCCGAGCGCTCCAGGCCCCAGCGGAGGATGTCCAGCGGGGCTTGGGGCCGGAGGGCGGCATTGGCGGCTTGCAGTTCGGCGTCAGTCATCACCGGAAAGGTCAGGGGTGCAGCGGGTCGGATTGAGGGGTGGATCGGGGCGACCGCAGCCCGTTCAGGCGGCGGTGGCCGTCGTCGCCGTCGCCGCGGTCTCGGCCGGCTGTTCGGCCCAGAAGACCCGCGCGACCCAGTCGCCGAAGCGCTCGCCCGGGAGCCGTTCGGCCTTGTAGCGGACCAGGAGCGGACGGAGTTCGGCCTCGGTGTCAGCCTCCTTGAGGGTCTCCTTCCAGACGCGGTTGAGTCGGGTGCCGGTGGTGTTGCCCCCGAGCCAGACCTGATAGCGACCGGGCCCTTTGCCCACGAACCCGATCTCGGCCATGTACGGGCGCGCGCACCCGTTGGGGCACCCGGTCATGCGGATGATGACCTCCTCACCGCCCAGGCCGACCTCCGTGCACAGGTCCTGGATGCGGTCGAGCAGCGAGGGCAGGAAGCGCTCGGACTCGGCCAGGCCCAGGCCGCAGGTGGGCATCGACGGGCACGACATGGCGGCCGCATGGAGCACGCCGGCCTGCTTCTCGGTCGTCACCCCGTGCTCATGGAGCAGCGCGGTGATGGCGGCCTTGTCGGCGTCGGTCACGTTGGCCAGCACGACATTCTGGTTGGCCGACAGGCGGTATTCCACGCCGTCGAACCGTTCGGCCACCCGGCGCAACGCGGTCTTCTGGCGACGGGTCTCGGTGTCCTTCACCCGGCCCGACTCGACGAAGAGGGTGAGGAACCAGCGGCCATCCAGGGCCTTCTGCCAGCCGTAGGTGTCGGTGGTGGTGATGAACTGCACGGGCTTGGCCGGCTGGAACTCGATGCCGGCACGGCGGGCCACCTCGCCGCGGAACCACTCCACGCCCTTCTCCTGCAGCACGTACTTGAGGCGGGCGTGCTTGCGGTCGGTGCGGTCGCCGAAGTCGCGGAAGACCGTGAGCACGGCCTTGGACACCTCGACCAGCGCCGAGCGCGGGAAGAACCCGACGACATCGGCCAGGCGCGGATAGGTGATGGTGTTGCCATGGCTGCGGCCCATGCCGCCGCCGGCCGTCAGGTTGTAGCCGACGAGCTGGCCATCCTGGACGATGGCGATGAAGCCCATGCACTGGGTGAAGATGTCGATGTCGTTCACCGGTGGGATGACGAAGCCCACCTTGAACTTCCGCGGCAGGTAGGTCTTGCCGTAGAGCGGGTCGACGAAGTCCTTGTTCTCGGAGGCGTCGAGGTTGAGCTGCACGCCGTCGATCCAGATGGAGTGGTAGGCCTTGGTTTGCGGGAGCAGGGCCTCGGAGACTTTCTTGGAATCTTCGTACACCTGCTGGCGTGCGAGGCTGATGGCCGGCATGGGCGAGGCCATGACGTTGCGGTTCACGTCACCGCAGGCCGCCAGGGTGTCGATCATGGCCTGGTTGATCTCGCGCATGAGCGGGCCGAGGCGGTCCTTGACGACACCATGGAACTGGACGCTCTGGCGGGTGGTCAGGCGCAGGGTGTTGTTGGCGCGCTGGGTGGCCAGGTCGTCGAGGGCGATCCACTGGCGGGCGCTCAGCACGCCGCCGGGGATGCGGCCGCGGATCATCCAGATGTACTGCTTGCCGCTCTTGCGCAGGTCGCGGTCGTCCTGCTGGTAGATGCCGTGGAACTTGAGGAACTGTTCGTCATCGGTCGAGAAGCAGGCGGCCGAGGTGTCGGCCAGCGTGGCGGCGATGTTCCCGGCCAGCGTCGGGATGGCCGTCTTGAGTTCTTCGTTGCGGCTGGGCTTCTTCTCGGGGGTGGCGGCGGTGCTCATGTCCAAAATCGCCTGGAGTCGCACGTGGCGACAGGCGGGCCATAGGATCGCCGACAAGCGCCACGAATCAATCGCGGAAAACTCTCATACTCAGGCGATCCAGTAGGGGTTCAAGGCGTGCCGGAGCGGTTCCCCCGGGGTTCCGGGGTCTGGGTGTGGCGCTCCCAAGCGTTTGCCCGGAAACCCGCCCGTGGGCCTGCCCTGAGGGAGCCCACCTTCCGGCCTGGGCCTGTCGGAATTTCGATTTGCCGCTGGCCTCGCCGCTCCGCCAGATTGTCGCCATGCAAGCGACGTTCACCGGGCCGGTCTACGTGGTGGGAGACAACATCGACACCGACCAGATCATCCCGGCCCAGTTCCTGAACCTCATTCCGACGATCCCCGAGGAGTACGAGAAGCTCGGGGCCTATGCGTTGTGGGGATTGCCCGACTCGCTGTACCCGACGCGCTTCGTGAAGGAGGGGGCCTTGGACACGGAGTATCCGATCGTGATCGCCGGCCGCAATTTCGGCTGCGGCAGTTCGCGCGAGCATGCGCCCATCGCCATGGGTTCGGCCAACTGCGAGGTGGTGGTGGCCGAGAGCTACGCGCGGATTTTCTTCCGGAACTGCGTGGCGACCGGCGAGGTGTACCCGGTGGAGACCGAGTCGAACCTGCGGGAGTTTTTCAAGACGGGCGACGTCGCCACGGTGGACATCGACACCCAGACCATCCGTCACCACGGCACGGGCAAGACCTACGCGCTCAAGCCGCTGGGCGAGGTCCGGCCGGTGATCGATGCGGGCGGCATCTTCGACTACGCCCGCCAAACGGGCATGATCGCCCAGAAGGCCTGAGCGTTGGGATGGATCGCCCCTCGCCGGGCGGAGCTCCGCCGGCCAAGGACTGCTTTCGACGGTGACCTCTCCGGTCACGGCGTGGCTATCGGTCGGGCAACGGGAAATCCGTCCCCGCGGGTTCCCCACCCGCTGGAGCGCCGTCAGCTCACCGGCCGGGCTCCGGCGGCCTCGAGGGAACGGAGGACGGAGCAGAGCGCGTCGAGGCGCGGGGTGGGCACTCCGGAACGGCGGGCCTCGCGCTGAGGCTCGTAGAAGATGGCGTCGAGTTCCATCGGGCGGCCCAGTTCGAAGTCGATGACCGTGGACGGTCGGTAGGGGCCCATGGAGACGGTGCGCACCAACTCGGCGTCGGCATGGGCCGGGTCGATGGGATGACCCAGGGCGGTGGCGACGGCGATGGTCTCGCCCATGAGGTCGCGGGCGATGGCCCGCCAGGCGGGGGCGTCGAGCACGTCCTTCGCCGAGAGCGCCCGACCCAGGGATTGCCCCGGTTGCCACCGGCCTTGTGTGACGCACTCGAGGCCGGTCGAGCCGGCGACACCCAGGCCGTTGAAGGCGATGTTCCAGACGAGCTTGCGCCAGCGGGCCTGCAGGAGGTCCGGGCAGACCTCGCAGGGAATGCCCGCCGATTCCAGCACGGCCGCCAGGGAATTCGTGCGCCCGGTGGGCAAGCCACCGTGTTCGCCCAGCAGGATGGTGCCGAGGTCGATGTGGCGGATCCGGCCAGGGGCCGTGCGGTTGAGGCTCACCAGGCAAAGCCCGCCCAGGACCTGGCCGGCCGGCACGAGGCGGGCCAGGGCGTCTTCGTTGCCCAGGCCGTTCTGGAGGGTGAGCACGGCGGTCTCGGGCCCCACCCAGCCGGGAACGAGGCGGGCGAACTCGCTGTTGGCCGTGGTCTTGAGGCCGATGAGGACGAGGTCGGCCACGCCCGCTGAGTCCGGCGCGCGGACGCAGTTCGGCCGGGCGTGGAACTCCCCGCCCCGGTCGCTGACGACATGGACTCCGTCGCGGGCCACCACGTCGTGGTCGGCCCGCAATTGGAACCAGACGTCGTGTCCGGCCCGGGACAACAGGGCGCCGTAGTAGCTGCCCAGCGCCCCGCAACCGATGACGGCGATCTTCATCGCAATGGAGAGGAACCTGGGGGATTCCGCAGATTCCAGAAGGCTTCAGAGGGCCGCGACGATGGCCGCACCCATTTCGCGGGTGCCGACGCGCCGGGCTCCGGTCTCGCTCGCGGAGAAGATGTCGCCGGTGCGCAGGCCCTGGGAGATGGCCTTGCCGACGGCGGCATCCACGGCGTCGGCCGCCGCGTTGAGGCCGAAGCTGTAGCGCAGCATGAGGGCCACGGACAGGATCTGCGCGATGGGGTTGGCGAGGTCCTTGCCGGCGATGTCCGGGGCGGTGCCGCCGGCGGGCTCGTAGAATCCGAAGGTCTGCTGGCCACTGGTCGCACCCAGGCTGGCGCTGGGCAGCATGCCGAGGGAACCGGCCAAGGCGGCGGCCTCGTCGCTGAGGATGTCGCCGAAGAGGTTCTCGCAGAGCACGACGTCGAACTGGGTCGGCCGCAGCAGGAACTGCATGGCCCCGTTGTCGACGAACATGTGCTCGAGGGTGACGTCGGGGAATTCGCGGGCGATGCGGGTGACCACCTCGCGCCACAGCACGCCGTTCTCAAGCACGTTGGCCTTGTCGATGCTGGTGAGCTTCTTGCGGCGCAGCTGGGCGGCCTTGAAGCCGACGCGGGCGATGCGCTCGATCTCGGCGGTGGTGTACACCATGGTGTCGATGGCCCGGGTCTGTCCGTTGCCGAGGTCCTCGGTCTTCTTGGGCTCGCCGAAGTAGAGGCCGCCGGTCAGTTCGCGGACCACGAGGATGTCGATGCCGTCGCCCTGGCGCTCGGGGCGCAGCGGGCAGGCATGGGCCAAGGCCTTGGGCAGGCGCACCGGGCGGAGGTTGGCGAAGAGCCCGAACTCCTTGCGGATGCGCAGCAGGGCGGCGCGCTCGGGGCGCTGTTCCTTCGGGATCGTCGGGTCGCGGTCGGGCAGGCCCACCGAGCCGAACAAAATGGAATCGGAGCGGCGGCACAGCTCGAGCGTGGCGTCGGGCAGTGCCTTGCCGGCGGCGTCGATGCCCGCCCAGCCGACGGGAGCCTCGGTGACGTCGAACTTCAGGGAGAACTGGTCGCCCACGGCACGGAGGACGCCCAGGGCCTCCCGCATGACTTCAGGGCCGATGCCATCGCCGGCGAGGGCGGCGATCCGATAGGTGTTGGAACTCATGTGCGGGCCGGAGTGTGGGAAGCCCGGGCCGCCCGGGAAAGGGCGTTTATGGTCCCCGGGGAGGATCGGAAACCGGTCGCCACGCCCGGAGGATCTTTGCCAGGTCGTCGGTGCGGCGCCGGGCGGCCTCTGGCGTGGGGTGCACCAGCGAATCGGCGTAGTCCTCGCGGCGCGTGTTCACCCCCATGGACGGATCCGGGACGATCGGGACGAGCCGCCCGACGTCCTCGAGGAAACGCCGGTGGGCCTCGACCATGGCCGGTCGATCGGCCTCCGAGCCGTAGAACAACGGGATCGCGTAGGCCAGTCTCACGCCCCGCTGGTCGCACTGGGCCTTCAGGTCGGCGAGCCAGGCCCCGGCGTCGGGTGACACGGCCACGGGGCCGGGGCCCGGGGACGGCACGTCGCGGCGGGCGGCCACCGCGTGCCAGCCGCCGGGCTGGATCTCGTCGAGGCCGTAGCGGTACCACGGCTGTCGCAACACCGCCTTGCCCAGCAGGGTGAAGAGGTGCTGGCCGCCGGGTCGCAAGCCCAGGAGTCGGCTGGGCCAGTCCCACCGGTCCGGCTCATCCCACAAGTGCCAGGTGCCGTTGGCGGCCGCGAGTTGCACGCCGAGCGACTTCCAGTCGATGGCACCGGTCAACAATCCGGGCTCGATGCTCAAGATCAGCAGGTCTCCGGGACGCGCCCAGTCCATGGCATAACGGCCCAGGAACTTCGCGCCCGCGCCCGCGCCGAGGCCCAGGTTCAGCACGTTCAACCCGTGCGCCTCGCGCATCCGCACCGGGTCGATGGAGGTCATGCAGCCCGAGCCACCGACCACCAACACCCGGTTCGACGGCGACAGGTCCGCCGCCCAGGCGCGCTTGGCTTCATGGACGCGGTGGAAGAACGCGATCTCCGGGTTCCACCGGAGCGTGTACACGGCCCCGAGCGCCCACGCCAGGAGCGCCGCCGCCAGCAAGGCAAGCGCCAGGCGCGGAACCCGTGAGGGAAGCTCAGCGTCAGAAGGCGAAGTAGATGAAGTCATTTTGATCCCCCGGTGCCAGCCACACGGTCAGCACCACCAACCCCGCCAGCACCCATGGACGTACCAGCAGCGAATAGGCCTCGCCGCCCCCGCTGAGCGAACGCCACTCGGCGACGAGGGTCAGCCCGCACAGGCCGAGCGTGCCACCCAGGGTCACCAGATCTCCCGCCGAGAAGGACGCCTTGAGCGCCGCCAACGCGGCCGGACCATAGGCCGCAGGCTGGGCCAGCGTGGCCAGCTTGGCCCAGAGCACCGACGGATTCGTCTCGTAGAAGAAGAGCCAGGAGAACGCGGCGATGATCACCGTGCCCAGCCATCCGAGGGGCGCCGGAACACTCACCCGGGAGGTGAGCCGAGCCGAGATCAACCAGAGCGCGTGCAACCCGCCCCAGAGCACGAAATTCCAACCGGCCCCGTGCCAGATGCCGGAGACCAGGAAGACGACCGCCACGTTGAACGCCCAACCCCGCCCGCGTCCGCCGCCCAGCGGAACGTAGATGTAGTCGCGGAACCATTGGCTCAAGGTGACATGCCACCGACGCCAGAATTCCGCCGGGCCCGTGGCGCAGTACGGACTCAGGAAGTTGAGCGACAACCGGATGCCCAGGCAGCGGGCGATGCCCACGGCGATGAGGCTGTAGCCGGCGAAATCATAGTAGATGCGCAGGCCAAAGAGGAGGTTGGCCAGCCAGATCTGGTAGGCGTTGGCACTGGGACCCCGTTGAAACAGCGCAGCCAAGTTGTCGGCCAGCGCGCACTTGAAGAAGAGCCCCAGCGCCATCCAGCGGAACCCGGCGTCGAGATCGGCAGCGGACCATCGCAGCCGGAATCCCTCGATTTGCGGCAGCAGGGCTTCGCGACGCTCGATGGGTCCCGCCACGATCTGGGGGAAGAACCCGGCGAAGTTCAGGAAATCGAACCACCGTGGAAGAGGCTCGCGGCGGATGAGCGTGTCCACGGCAAACCCCACCAACTGGAAGGTGTAGAACGAGATGCCCGCCGGGATGGTCATCGTGCCCGTCCACGAGCCCGCCCCGCCCCAGACCTCGCGCCAGAGGAAGTCGGCGTACTTGTAGTAGAGCAGCGGCAGCAGTTGCAGCGGCACCACCGCCGCGAGGATCCAACGCCCGTGCGAGGCCGGCCGACGGGAGCCCCAGGCCACGCAGGCGAAGGTGACCACCGCCACGCCGAGGTGGATGACGAAGGTGAGCCAACTCACCAGGCCCAGCAGGATCAACCCCAGCACCAAGAGGAACCACCGGTCGAAGCGCCCGTCGCGCACGGCCGCCGTGCCACCGAAGGCCCACCGGATGCCCGCGGCCCCCAGGAGGGCGGCCAGCAGGCATTCCCAGAAGCGCAGGTCGGCGAAGTTCATGGTCCGTGGAGGTCGGAGGCGGGGCTCCGGGGTGGGAATTTTCCCGGGGGAGTCCGTTGCAAAAGCCGGGCAGCGTCAAGAGCCCGGATCGGGGGCGGCCGAGGGCGGCAGGGTTTCCTCCAAGGCCTCGGCGAGGGCCGACACCATCCGGCGCAGCTGCGGACCGGTGGTGCAGTACGGAGGCATGAGCGCCACGACGTTGCCGATGGGCCGGGTGAGCACGCCCCGGCGGGCCATGGCCTCGCACACCCGGATGCCCGCCCGCTCCGCAAGCCGGAACGGGGTGCGATGGCGCCAGTCCCGGACCAGCTCGATGCCGGCGACCAGCCCCACCCGGCGCACATCTCCCACGTTCGGATGGCGCCAGAGGGGTTGCAGCTCGGACTCGAACGCCGACTCGAGGGCTCGGCGGCGACGCACCCCGGCCGGTGCCGAGAGCAGGGCCGCGCTGGCCAACGCCGCAGCGGCCCCGAGGGCGTTGCCCGTGTAGCTGTGGCCGTGGAAGAAGGTCCGGAAGTCGGCGTAGTCGCCGAGGAACGAGTCGAACACGGCCCGTGTGGTCAGGGTGGCGGCCATCGGCAGGTAGCCGCCGGTCAATCCCTTGGCCACGGCCAGGAGGTCGGGCACCACGCCCTCGTGCTGGGCGGCGAAGGCCAGGAAGCGATGGCCCGACCGGGTGCCCACCCCGGTGCGTCCGAAGCCGGTCATCACCTCGTCGGCGATGAGCAAGGTGCCATGGGCACGGGCGATCTCAGCCACGCGCTTCAGCCAGCCCTCGGGGTGGGCGATCATCCCGGCGGCACCCTGCATCCGCGGCTCGACCATCAGGCCCGAGAACGGCCGGCCCTGGGCCTGCGCGCGTTGGAACACCTTCTCCACGCCCGACACGCATTCCCACCGGCAGCTGCGGTAGGTCCGGGCATCGGCGCGCTCGGGCCGGGCCCGGTTGAAGGGGCACCGGTAGCACCCGGGAGCCGGGACCGACTCGGTGGGGAACAGCAGGGGTGACCATGTCCGGTGGAAGAGATCGATCTGGCCGACGCTCACCGCCCCGATCGTGTCACCATGGTAGGCCCCCTTCACCGACACGAAGCGCGGCTTGCGAACCAGGCCGCAGCGGCGTGTGTACTCGGCCGCCAGCTTGAGCGCGGCCTCGACCGCCGTGGAGCCGTCGTCGGAATAGAAGACCTTCTCGAGCCGGGGCTGACCCTTGGGTCCCCGCGCCAACCGCACCAGGCGCTCGGCCAACTCGGAGGCCGGACCGCTGGCCAGACCCAGGGCCGAGGTGTGGGCCACGCGGTCAAGCTGCCGCCGGATCGCCGCGTCGATGCGGGGGTGGCGGTGTCCGTGCAGGTTGGTCCAGATGGAGGCGTTGGCGTCGAGGTACTCCCGACCCGTCACATCGCGCAAGACCGCCCCCTTCCCCTCGACCAGCACGATGGGCTCGGTGCGCAGCCAGTCCTGCATCTGGGTGAAGGGATGCCAGACGTACCGGTGATCGAGCTGGGCCAGGCGATGCATCAGGCGGCGTCTCCGGAACGGTGGGCAGGGGTCTGGAGGCAGGCCCGGGTCAGGGCCTGCTCCAGCAGGTCGAGGTCGTCGGCCGTGTGTGTGGCGCTGAAGGTGAGGCGCAGGCGGGCCGAACCCCGGGCCACGGTGGGATGGCGGATGGCCGGCACCCAGGCCCCGGCCGCCCGGAGCCCATCGGCGAGGGTCACGGCCGCGGTCTCGTCGCCCACGATCACCGGCAGGATGTGGCCGACGGACCCTTCGGATGACATGGAATCCAGCGGCCCTTGGAACGCCCGGGCGACCACGGCGGCTCCCGTGGCCGAGGCCGATCGCAGTCGCGCCCGCGCCTGCTCGCCGTCCCGGGTGGTCATGAGTTCGAGCGCGGCGGTCGAGGCGGCGGCGGCGGCGGGAACCGGGGCCGTGGAGAAGATGAAGCTCCGGGCGCGGTTCACCAGCAGGTCGATCAGGGCCTGTGACCCGGCGATGAATCCTCCGGAAGCCCCCAAGGCCTTGCCGAGGGTGCCCATGCGGACCTCGATCCGCCCGCCCAACCCCAGCTGCGCCGCCAGTCCCCGGCCCTCCGGACCCAGCACCCCGGTGCTGTGGGCCTCGTCGAGCATGAGCCAGGCGCCATGACGCTCCTTGAGTTCGACCAGTCCGGCCAGCGGCGCCGAGTCGCCGTCCATGGAGAACACCCCCTCGGTGACCACCAGCACCCGCGGCCCGCCCGACGCGTCGCGCGGCAGGCGCGAGGCCCATCGAAGGATGCGCTCCAGGTCGTCGAGGTCGTTGTGGCGGAACACCCGCAGCTTCGCGCCCGAGAGCCGCGCCGCGTCCACGCAGCAGGCATGCACCAGGCGATCGACGATCACCACATCGCCCGGGCCCACCAGGGCCGGGATCGTCCCGGTGGCGGCCGCGTGACCGGTGGCAAAGCCCAGCGCTGCCTCGGTGCCGAGGAATGCGGCGAGTGTTTCCTCGAGACGGTGGTGCACCGCCAGGGATCCGCTGATGAGGCGGGAAGCGGCCGAGCCGGCACCCCAGTCGTGCACCGACCGGACCGCGGCCTCCCTCACGGCGGGATGCTGAGAGAGGCCCAGGTAATCGTTGCCCGCGAAGGAGACCAGGCGATGGCCGCCGGTCTCCAGCGTCGATGCCGACCGTTGGTCCACCGCCCGCAGCGAGCGCCAGAGCCCGAGCGCGCGCACCGCCTCCAGGCGCTGGCGCAGGATCTCCTCGAACGGCTCGGGCATGGGTCGAGGATGCCCGAGGATCCCCGGCAGGGTCACGCCCAACGGTGCACCCGGCTGTCGAGGCCGAAGACCTGGCCGGAAATGTTGGCGGTCGTCAGCAGGAAGGCGATGAACCGGGCGACCTCGGCCGGGTCGTTGATGCGGCCCAGCAGGTTGGCCTCGGCGTAGGACCGCAGGACCGCGGGATCCAGCGTGGCCGTCATGGGCGTGGGCAGCACCCCGGGCAACACGGCGTTGACCCGGACATTCCGCGCTCCGAATTCCCGGGCCCATGAGAGCATCAGCCCCTGGAGCGCCGCCTTCGAGGCCGCATAGGCCGTCTGTCCCGCCGAACCGGCCAGGCCCGCATGGCTGCCGATGCCCACCCAATGCCCCCCACCCTGGGCCGCCAGGTGCGGGAGGGTCGCACGGCCGAGGTGGCGGGCGCCGTCGAGGTTCACGGCGAAGACCGCCTCCCAGTCGTCCGACGACTGACGGGCCAGCAGCACGTCCCGGGCGATGCCGGCCGCGTGGATGACCGCATCGATCCGCCCCCAGCGTGCGAGGGCCCAATTGGCGGCGGCCTGGCAGGAGGCGGGGGACGTGACATCCAGGGCCACGGGCTCGACCCCGTCCGGGGACGGGGGCAGGGGCGTCCGGTGCCAGCCGGCCAGGACGCGGTGACCCGAGCGGGCCAACTCGGCGACCAGGGCCCGACCCAGGCCCCCGGCAGCCCCGCTGACGAGGACGACGGGCGATGGGGACGAGGTCATGGCGTTCGGCCTCCCCCGCCGGTCGGGATCCGGTCGGACATCCCGGGGGCCACCCACTCCCAGCGGCCTCCGATCATCGTGGCCGCCACCGGGCCACGATGGTGGATGAGCGCCTCCTCGACCGTGGCCATGGAACCTGCCTGCGGGATCACCAGGAGGTCGGCGAGGGCGCCGGTGTTGAGTTCTCCCAGCACCGACTTGAGGCCCAGCGCCCTCGCCGGATGGACGGTCACCTCGGTCAGCATGCGACGGGGCGACAGGCCCGGGTCGGCCGCGGCCAAGGCGCGCAGTTCGTCGAGCAACGACAGCACGGGCGGCCCCTCCCGGGAGGCCTTCGTGGAGGCCAGGCTGTCGGTGCCCAGACAGATCGGGACACCGGCCTCGGTGAGTTCCTCGCGCGGGAAGCGGGGATGGCCGAAATAGGCGTGGGATCGCGGGCAATGGACGACACTCGCGCCGCGGGCGGCCAGGCGCCAGGCGTCGTCGCCCCACAGCCGGTTCACATGAACCGCCAGGAGGGGCGAGTCGAGCAGGCCGTGCCGGTGGAGGTGCTGCACGGGCGAACCGAGCCCGCAGTCGTCGCAGGGCCGTTGCGGCTCGAGCCATGAGAACAGCGGCCCCCTCCGGTACATGAACATGTCGAACTCGGGCCCGGATTCCGCGACATGGCAGGTCACCCGCCAACCCTCGCGGCGGGCCACGGCGGCCACGGCACGCAGCAGCGCCGGGGAGGTCGAGTACGGGGCGTGCGGCGAGAGGCCGACCCCGCCGCGGTTTGGTGGCAGGGACCTCAAGACCTCCATGGCCTCGGCCAGCAGGCGCTCCGGATCGACGCCCGACCGGATGCCGGTCATCTCCAGGAACGAGAAGATGCGCAGCGGCGTGGCCGCCCGCAGGCCCGCCAACTGATGGGCCCGGGTCTCGATGTTCGCGACGGTGGTCGTGCCGCTCTGGAGCTGCTGCAGGGCCCCGAGGCGCCAGGAGGCGTCGAACTCGGCGTCCGTCCATTGGGACTTCAGCGTGAGGATGCCCTTGATCCAGTCGGGGAACTCGCGTGGCGGCACCAGCAGGCCCGCCATGCCCGTGTAGTCGAGGTGGCAGTGGGCGTTGACCAGCCCGGGGAAGACGGCCGAGTCGCCCAGGTCCGCGACCGGCCCCGCGGTCGGGCCTGCGACGTCGCGGATCTCGCAAAACGGGCCCACCGCCCGGATCCGGTGACCGGAGATCCAGACCGCGCCGTCGGGGATCGGCGGCGCGGTCACCGGGACCACCGTTCGGGCTCGAAGGATCAAGCGGTCAGGCGGGCTCGGCGCGGCGGCGTTCCTTCAGGCGGGCGGCCTGCTTGTGTGTCTTGGCCTTGACCTTGCTGTGCCGGGCCCGCAGCTGCTGCTGGAGTTTCTTCACGGCCAGGTCGATGGCCGCATACAGGTCGGACTCGCGATCCTCGGCGAACAGGTCGTTGCCGCGCACGCCGATGCGGATCCCACACTTGTACTGCTTCTCGGGGGAATGGGCCACGTGGTCCCGCTCCAGGGTGACCCGCGCGTCGATGAGCCAACGGTCGATGTGCTCCAGCTTGTCGATCTGCTGGAGCACGTGCTGTTCGATGGCGTCGGTCAGGGTGACGTTGTGGGTCGCGAGAATGAACTTCATGCCGTCGGCAACGTGGCGCACGGAGGGAGGGTTTTCAACCCGGCCTTTGGCGCGGCCCGCCCGCCGCCGCGTCCCTCTCAAACCAGGCGTACAGCACGGGCAGCACGACCAGGGTCAACAGCGTGGAGCTCAGGATGCCGCCGATGACCACCGTGGCCAGCGGTCGTTGCACCTCGGCCCCCGCCCCGGTGGCCACCGCCGTCGGCACGAATCCCAGCGAGGCGACCATCGCGGTCATCAGCACCGGCCGCAGGCGGCCCACGGCGCCCGACCGGACGGCCTCGAGCACGTCGGCGCCCTCCTCCCGCAGCCGGTTGAAGCAGCTCACCATCACCATCCCGTTGAGCACGGCCACGCCGCTCAGGGCGATGAACCCGATGGCCGCCGTGATGCTGAAGGGCATGCCCCGCAGCCACAGCGCCAGCACCCCGCCGGTCACCGCCAGGGGAATCCCCGAATAGATCAACAGCGCCTGGCGCAGGCTGCCGAAGGCCATGAACACGATGCCGAAGATCAGCACCAGGGTGGAGGGCACCACGATCATCAGGCGTGCGCGGGCCTCCTGGAGCCGTTTGAATTGCCCGCCGAACTCGATGACGTAGCCGTCCGGCAGGGTGATCTCCCGCTGCAGGATCACCTGCGCCCGCCGCACCCAGCCCTCGATGTCCGAGGTGTTCAGGTTGACCATCAGGGCCACGCGCCGCCGTCCGCTCTCGTGGCGGATGGGCTGGACCGCCTCGATCGTCGCCAACTCCGCCACGCGACCCAGCGGCACGAGCCCCGATTCCCCGACCCTCACCGGCAGCGAGAGGATCCGGCGCTCGTCGTCGCGCAGGTCGCCGCGCAGGCGTACCACCAGTCCGTGGGTGTGGGTGCCATGCGGGAACTGGCCGACCTCCTGCCCGGCCAGCGCGGTCGAGACCGCCTCGTTCAGGGCGCCGGCCGACAGGTTGCGGGACAGCAGGGCCTCGCGGCGCGGCGTCAGGGTGACCATGGTGCTGCGGCCGGCCGTCTCGTGCTCGATCTCGTCATGGCCGGGCAGGGGTTCCAGCAGCTCCTTGATCCGGCCGGCGATGGCGTCGAGGCGGTCGAAGTCGTCGCCGAAGACCTTGATGGACAGGTCGGCCCGGACGCCCTCGAGCATCTCGTTGAACCGCATCGCGATGGGCTGGGAGGCGATGGCGGTCGTGTTGGTCAATCCCGTCTCGACCTCCTTCCGGATCAGGTCCACCAGCTCGTCCTTGGTTGCCGGGCGGCCGTCGATCTTGCGCCAGGAGTCCCTCGGGGCGTAGCTCAGGTAGAAGTCGGCCT
This sequence comes from Candidatus Chromulinivoraceae bacterium, assembly GCA_044359215.1. Classification (GTDB taxonomy): domain Bacteria; phylum Verrucomicrobiota; class Verrucomicrobiia; order Limisphaerales; family UBA9464; genus SXXZ01. The sequence goes on along the minus strand of JBIKMQ010000004.1, from coordinate 490 downwards.
CGTTGGGGGCCATGGGGTCGGTGGCCACCTCGGCGGTGCCGATCCGCGAGAAGATGTTGGTGACCTCCGGGAAGCGGGACCGGATGAGGCGGTCGGTTGCCAGCTGGTCCCGCACCGACTCGTCGATGCCCTGGCCGACGGGCCGGAACAGCGCGAAGGTGGTGGATCCCTCGTCGAGGGTGGGCACGAATTCCGCCCCGAGCCTCAGGAAGAGCGCCACCGAGGCGACGAACAGCAGCACCGCCCCGGAGGCCACCCAGCCCCGGCCGGCGATTCCCAGCCCCAGCACGCGCGAGTAGCCGCGCTGCAGCCAACGCATCAGGGCGTTCTCGGTCTCGCTCACCCGGCCCCCGAGGAAGAACGACGCAAGCACGGGCATGAGGGTCATGGCCAGGGCCAGCGCACCGCCCAGGGCGAGCATGACCGTCAGCGCCATCGGCCGGAACATCTTACCCTCGACGCCGGTGAGCGACAGGATGGGCAGGTACAC
>JBIKMQ010000264.1:0-4361 GCA_044359215.1 Candidatus Chromulinivoraceae bacterium | reverse complement strand
TGCAGTGCCTGCAGCAACACCATGGAGTCGAGCCCGCCGGAGACCGCCACCACCAGATGCCGCGGTCCCGGCCCGAACCGCTCGGTCCAATGCCTCCGGAGTCGTTGCAGGAACCCATCCATCACGGGAAGGCTAACCGCACCCATCCACGCCGCCGAGATCGAAGGATCCGGGACCCTCAGACTGAGGAATCCAGAGAGGCCACCGGACTCAAGGGGAATTCCGGAGGCACGCCTGAGGCGGATCCAGGCACCGTGCCGGTGCGGTCCCACTCCAGGCCCAAGGCGTCGCCCGACGGCGTCATCGGGATCGGCGCCGGTGACTTGGGACAGGTGACTTGGGCGGGATTGCCCCGGCGGGGACTCCCGCGATAGCCTCACGGCCCGATGAAGCTCACCCGAACCGGCGCCCTGGTCGCCTGCACGCTGACGGCCTTGGCCCAGGAGCCGGCACCCAAGGCGGCCGAGGCGGATCCCTCGATGATACGCATCGAGTCCCGAGACGGGTTGGGCGAGGTGGAACTCAGCCCGGATGCGCGCACGGCCTCGGCCAAGAACGGCGTCGTGGTGCGCTGGAAGGGCAGCACGGTCAGCGCGCAGACGGTCCAGTTGGACCAGGAGAAGGGCGAGGCGCTGGCCGAGGGCGACGTGGTCGTCGAATACGGCAGCGACTCCGGCGAGCGCATCCGCTGGAAGGGACAGCAGGTGCGTTTCGATTTCGTGCAGAAGAAGGTCGATGCCGGACAGTTCCGCTTCGGTGCCGGCCCCTTGTTTCTCAAGGGCGACCGCGTGTCCGTGACCCAGGGGGGCACCAACCAGGTGGTGCTTGGCGGCGAGGTGACCACCGACGACGTCGCCGAGCCCGGCTACGCATCCGGGCCCGCTCGCTGAGCATCGACGGCCAGCGCACCATCTCCGCCGAGGACGCCCTGCTCTACGTCGGCAAGGTGCCGGTCATGTACTTCCCGTGGTACGTGCGCAAGGCCGACCGGCACCCGAATTTCTTCACCGTCACACCTGGCTACCGCAGCCTCTACGGACCCTACGTGCTGGGAAGCTACCACTGGATGAGCCGCACCAACCTCGAGACGGTGGTCGACCTGGACTACCGCCAGCGGCGCGGCATCGGCGGTGGTCCGCGCCTGTCCTACGACTTGGGCGACCTCGGCAAGGGCAGGGGAGGCTTCTATTACCTCCGGGACCAGGCTCCCGAACTCAGCGCCTTCAACGGTCCCATCGACCCGGACCGCTACCGCTTCGACCTGCGCCACTCGATCACCAACGACTCCGGGTTCGAATTCAAGGGCATCCTGCGGGGCCAGAGCGACCCGATGGTGCTCCGCGACTACTTCGAGCGCGAATTCCGAACCGACCCCCAGCCCAAGACCTTCGTCGAACTTTCCCGGCTGGACACCAACTGGAGCCTCGATTTCCTCGCACACGCGCAGGTCAACGAGTTCTTCCGGACCGTCGAGCGCCTGCCCGATGTGCGCCTCCGGGGCCTCCGGCAGCAGATCGGCGTCACGCCGGTCTATTACGAGAGCGACAGCTCGCTCGCCTATCTGCGCTACCGGGATGCCCTGGCCGGCGGCACCAACTACGCGGCCTTCCGGGGCGACAGCTACCATCAGCTGGTGGCTCCGCACACCTTCGGCGGCTGGCTCAATGTCTCACCCCGGCTGGGGGCGCGCGCGACCTACTACGGCGATCCCGAGGGACTCAACGCGATCCCCGACGACAGGCATCGATGGGTCGCCAACACCGGCGTGGACATGGGCTTCAAGGCCTCGAGGCTCTGGCCGCAGTTCTCCAGCACGGCCCTCGACATGAATGGGGCCCGCCACATCGCCGAGCCCCAGTTCAGCTACGTCTTCGTGCCCGAGCCGAACCGGACTCCCATGGAATTGCCTCAGTTCGACCGGGAACTCATCACGCCGAAGCTGCTGCCCATCCATTTCCCCGACTACACCCAGATCGACTCGGTCGACAGCCAGAACACGGTGCGCCTCGGCCTGCGCAACAAGGTCCAGACCAAGCGGGAAGGGCAGGTGGAGAACGTCCTGAACTGGTCGCTCCTGACCGACTGGCGCCTTCAGCAGCGCAGCGATCAGACCCGCTTCTCGGATGTCTACTCCGAGATCGATTTCACGCCGCGCTCCTGGCTGACGCTCACGTCGGAGACCCGCTTCGACACGCTCACCCACGAGTTCCGGGAATCCAACCACCGCGCCACGTGGACGGCCAACGAGTGGTTCGACTGGAGCATCGGCCACCGGTACCTGCGGGACGACTGGACGCTCTATGGTACCGGCAACAACCTCATCTTCAGCCGGTTCCACGCCAAGCTGAACGAGAACTGGGCCGTCCGGGGCGTCCACCAGTTCGAGGCCCGGGACGGCACCCTCGAGGAGCAACAATACCAGGTGTACCGGGATCTCCGCAGCTGGACTGTCGGGCTGGGAGTCCGCTTGCGCGAGAACCGCATCGGACCGCAGGACTGGACGATCGCGGTGACCTTTTCGCTCAAGGCCTTCCCGCGCTTCCTGCTCGGCGAAGACCGTGCCAATCCGTCGATGCTGCTGGGCATGTGACCTGGCAAGCGGCGGATTGGTGGATGAAGGCGGCCCACAAGCCAGCCCGTCATCCGGACACGACGGCCAACAGACATCATTCTCACGGTTCCCATCGGCTGGGTTCCAACTCCAAGGGCGACGGGACCCTCAGGGCGGAGCGGCAGTCATCGGGAACCCAAGGGGTCTCTGTTCTTGGAGAACCTAAAGTGAATATAACACACATTGTGCATCCAACGGAGGCTGCCGGGGGGCAACCGATTCAGGCCGCCATCGGCCGTTGGCTTCGAATGGTTCGTGGGGGCGATTCTTGGCCAGCCTCCGGAGGTTTCGCCACCCCGGGCGGTTTTCCGTCGGATCGGTCCGGTGTCGGGCCGATCCGGCGCGCCGTCTCACGGAATCTTCTCGAGCTCGGCTTGGGTCCAGGAGTCCTCGCGCTTGGCTTCCTCGGCGCGGATGGCTTTGACCACATCCGGCGACACCGGAGCCGCCGCATGGCCCCACTCGCGCCGGATGTAGGTGAGCGAGTCGGCGATCTGGGTGTCGTCGAGCGCCTCGGCCAGGGCCGGCATGTTGAGCTCATAGCGGACGCCTTTCACGGTGATGGCGTCGCGCAGGCCATGCAGGACCAGCCGGACCAGGCGTTTCTCGGAACCCAGCACCCACTCGGAATCCACCAAGGGCGGCGCAAGGCCTTCCTGGCCATTCCCATGCGGCTGATGGCAGGCGCCGCAGATCGTGGTGTAGATCTCGCGACCTCGGTCGAAGCTGGCCTTGGCGGCCGGCGGCAGAGCCTGGACTTGGGCCGCGGCCAAGGTGTCGGCGCTGGCAGCCTTGCCGGGCCAGTAGTAGAGCGACTCGATCCGCCGAACCCGCTCGACGATTTCGGCCTGCGAGGATTGGCGCAACTTGGCCAGGCCCGCCGGCTCGGATGCCAGCGCCAACTGCTGGATCTTCGGGGCCGGAGCCCCCTTGGAGGCCACCGGGATCAGTCCGGTGAATCCGTCGAGGATGGCGGCCGCGGGCCAGTCGGTGTCCTTGAGTCGTGCCGCCAGGTCGAGTGTCGCCGCGATGTCGGCGGGATGGCGCGAGGTGCCGACGCAGCGGGCCAGCTTGGAGACCAGGGGCGCGTGTTCCTGCTTGTCCGGGCCGCATTGGGCATCGGTCAACAGCGAGTTCAGGAAGGCCAATTCCCGGCCCTTGAGCCCGCTGATTGCCGCATCCTGCCGCAGCGGCGTGGAGGGACCGGTCATGAGCACGAAGCGCATCGCGGCATCGGCGGCCGGGGTGCCCACATTGCCCAACGCGCAAAGCAGGGCGATCTGCTCGGCGGGCCGGACCGTCGTGGCCCGCTGCATCATGCGCTCGAGGGCCGCCTCCCGGACAGGCCCCGGCGGCAGGCTTTCGGCGATGCGGAACGAGGCCGACCGGACCCGGGAGTCCGGATCATCCAAGGCCGCCAGCAGGCTCTCGAGGCCCACCTTCCCCTGCCCCTCGAGCGTCCACAGGGCGTGAAGCCGGGCCAGCGCCGGGGTCGTTTCGCGTTGCTGGACCAGGTGCTGCAGCGCCTCGACCGCCTCGGCCGAGGGAGCCTCCACCAGCAGGCGCTGGGCGGTGTCACGCCAGAATCCGTTGGGGCTCGACAGGCGCGTCACCAGGTCGCGCGTCGAGGGTTTTTCCGGCATCCGGGCGCGGCGGTCGGGCAGCTTGCCGGAATGCACGACCCGGTAGATCCGGCCGAGATCGGTCGGCGCCTGCAGGGTGCGGGATTCGATCTGCTTGCGCAGGTAGC
>JBIKMQ010000263.1:0-4367 GCA_044359215.1 Candidatus Chromulinivoraceae bacterium | reverse complement strand
GCCAGGAAGATGTCCACTCCCATGGCGGCCAGCACCCGCGTGGCGAAGACGACCTCGGCCGGTTCGAATCCCTCGTAATGGTGGGCTCGTCCGCAGAGCACGGCCACGGGCACACCCTGCCAGGAGCCGATCCGCAGGCAGCCCTCGTGACCCGGGGCCTTCCCGACCGGGAAGCCGGGCAGGTCTCGGTAGGAAAACTCCCGTTCGCAGTCGATGGCCTGACCCACCGGACCGAAGCCGCTGCCAAGGACGATGCCCAACCGGGGCCTGAGGCGCGTGCGGCCGAGGACCATCGCGGCCGTGGTCGAGGGGTGGGGCAGGGCTGGGCGTTGTCGGGCCATGGGCAAGTGGGCACCGGGGCGGAGGGAGGTCCCGGTTCAACCCGGAACGATGGCTGCCCGACATTCGTGGGAGGCCAGCGCCGCCTCGAACACCTCATGGCTGCGGACCGCCTCCTCCGGGGTGACGCACCCGAAGCGGGACCCAAGGGCTCCGGCACGCTCGGCGGCGAAGGCGGCCCACATCTGGAGGAAGCAGTCCGGGAATCCCGGCTCGAAGATGCCGCCGGTGATGGTCGGGAACGGCGTCTGGAACCCGAGGTCGGTGCGACTCCACCACTGGTCCTTGGCGCGGTCGAACTTCCACAGCGTCTTGGGCTCGGCCGTGGAGTAGCGCATGCCGCCATCGGTCCCGAGAACCTCCAGGGACCAGGTGTTCGTGGCTCCCGGTGCCAGCCGTTTCATCTCCAGGCGCATCGGCGTCTCCATGCCCTGGATGGTCACCTCGGTGTGCAGCATGGCGTTGTCCCAGGTGTCGCAGGCCGCGGTGCCACCTTTTCCGTCCGGGCGCTGATGGTAGACCTTCTGGAGCTGGGCGTAGACCCGGGTCGGGTACCATCCGAGGCGGAAGGGCACATGGACCACGTGCATGCCAAGGTCGCCCATCACCCCGATGGCCCCGCAGGTGCGTACCTGACGCTTCCAGTTGACCGGCTTGGACGGGTCCAGGTCGCTGGCGTGCCAGAAGCAGGAGCGGATCTCGAGGGGTTTGCCCATCGCCCCGGAACGCACCCACTCGACGATGCGCTGCACCCCGGGCAGGAAGGGGAATTCCGAGCTGCACCGGACGAAACGGCCGGACTTCGTCGCGGCGTCGCGGATGCGGCGGGCGCTGGCCAGGTCGATGCCGAAGGGCTTCTCGGCGAGCAGGTCCTTCCCGGCGGCGAGCACGTCGAGGTAGATCGCCTCGTGCAGGTTGTGTGGGACCGCGACGTACACCACGTCCACGTCGGGTGATGCCAGCAACGCACGGTGGTCCTGGGTCAGGAGCCGGACGGTGGGGATTTGCCGGAACCAGTCGAGCAAGGCCGGCTGCAGGTCGCAGACGGCGACCAGTTCGACGGTCACGGGAAAGTCGTTGAGGACGAACCAGCGGGCGAAGGCGCTGGCGGCTTCGCGGCCCATGAGGCCGCCGCCGATGATTCCGACACGGAGGGTGGGTTTCATGAAAGGGATCCTGGATCGGCCCGGGGTTCCGACAACGCGCCCGACCTGGCTTCGAGGTGTCGCACCAGGTGTCGGCGCAACTCACCAAACCGGTTGCCGTCCTCCGGATGCGAGTCGAGAAGCCCGAGCACCTCGTCGGCATCCAGGCTCGCCGCGTCGAGCACCTGGCCGATGGGCTTCCCGCGGGCGACCCGGTCTTGCAACTGCTGCATGAGACGGAAGGCCGCCCCGGAATCCTTCCGCCGCAGTGCCGCCGATCGCGGGGCTGCCTTCAGGGTGGTTGCCGACTGGCGGAACCCGGCCGACGGATGGTCCGGTTGGGTGGGTCGGTCGACCGTTTCCTTGACCGCGTTCCAGGCCGCGATGACCGCCTCGGATCGGCCGCGCATGCCGATCGACCTGCGGAAGCTCAGTTCGACGAAACGCAGGTGCACGAGGTCCTGGGCCGCCTCGTTGACCTCGCGCCCGGTCCGCGCCGGGGCCGCGTTGCGGATGACCTCGAGTTCGGCCGCGAAGATGGTGGGATCGGCCCAGAAACTCAGGGCTGCCAGCGGCCGGAATGGCCATGGGATGATCCGCAGCAGGAGGTGCCGCTCGAAGGAGGCCCCGTTGCCGCAACCATGACGGTGGCAGTACGCTTCCCGGAAATCGGCATGGAGCGCTCGGGTCGGGGGCATTGGTCTGGAGGAATCCAACGGAGTCCGTGGGAAGAGGTTCCGGTCTGGCCCGATGGGATGTCAACGACGGCGACGGCACGGACGGCGCGGCCGTCGTCGACCCCGGTCGATGGAGGGAAGGGCGGGCGGGATGCCGCCGCGTCAGGACCTCACGCGGTAGAGCGTCTCGCCCGCCTTCGGCACGTGGAGGATGCCCTCGGACTCCCGGCCTTGGTAGTCGGCCGGATCGATGGTCCGCCAGTCCCGGTAGCCGAGGTTGATCTCGCGGCAGACCGACTCGGGGATGCCCGTGGCGAGCGTGACGCGGGCCCGTCGGGTCTCGACGCCGTCCTCGTAGGTTCCCTGCCCGAAGACATGGGTGCTGTGGGCCAGCGTGCCCCAGGGGAAGTGCCGGAACCGCTCCCACTGCTTCAGAAAATAGTCGCGGCAATGGTAGCCGACCTGCCGGATGAGGGCCCCGTGGACCACGCTGACCTCGTGCAGGTGAGGGGCATAGATGATGAGTTCGCCTCCGGGCGCGAGCACCGGCTCCAGCTTGTACATGCACTTGGCCCCGACCCAGAGCTCGTCGTACATCGGCGGGGCACAGCTCAGGATGGTGTGGTACTGCCGATCCTTCCATTCGATGTGGGTCTGCGCGGACAGGTCGGCCGCCTGGTCCCAGGCCTCCTCCGGGGTGCCGCTGAAGATCCCGGCCAGGCCGCCACCCCCGCCAGGCTTCACCACCAGCGCCAGGCACAGCTTGGGAATGGGCACCATGGCCCCGGCCCGGTCCACGACCCGGCGCACCGGGGTCCACTTCTGGCCGATCACGCCGACGGTGGTGATCACCGCCCCCAGCCAGTGGAAGAAGTTCAGGATCTCGGGCCCGCTCACCCCGGGGAACAGGTACTTGTTGCCGCCGCTGAACCCGACCACCTCATGCGGGAACACCGGTCCGACGATCACGATCCGGTCGTAGTCGAGCACCCGGCGGTGGATCGAGACCGGGACGTCCATGGCGAAGAGCCCGTCCGACAGGGTCCGGATCTCGTCGGCGGGGATCGTCCCGAGGGTCGTCAGCGCGGCCGGGTTGTCCCACTCATGGTTGAACAGACCCACCGAGGCGTAGCGGGTCCGGCGCTCCTCGAGGCTGATTTCCAGCCGGCCGCAAATGGCCTCCTCGGACATCGGAGGGTGGGTGCCCAGGGCCACCAGCACGTCCATCGCGGCGACCGCCCCGGACCACTCGGCGTGCAAGGCCTTGAAGACCGCCCCGATGGGTGCGGTGCGGGTCCCGTCGGGGATGATCAGCAGCACGCGTTGGCCGCGGACCTGGCTGGCAGGGTGCCGCTGGGCGATCCAGGGGGCGATTTCGGAGTCGTTCATCGATCGGTCATCCGTCGGGCCACCGGCATGGTGCCCATGGATGCACCAAGGATGCCGGGGGACACCCGCCGATGACAAACGCCTTGTGGAAGCGTTGTGCCGGTCGGATCCGGTCCAACGGGACCGCCTGGGGGCGTGCCAAGCGGCCAGAGGTTTGGCCCGAGGTCTGGCTCGACAGCGAACGGCTCAGGCCGACCGCACGGCCTCGAGGACTTCCTCGGCGTGGGTCTCGGGCTTCACCGCATCCCAGATCCGGAGGATTTTTCCATGAGCGCCGATCAGGAAGGTCATCCGGTGCATCCCGAGATACCGACGCCCCATGAACACCTTCTCGCCCCAGGCTCCGAAGGCCTGGGCCACCGTCGCCTCCGGGTCGGAGATCAGCGCGAAGGGCAGTTGGTACTTGTCGGTGAATTTCACATGGGATTTCACCGGGTCGGCGCTGACCCCGAGGACCACCGCCCCGGCCTTCCGGAGATCGGCGTGCGCGTCGCGGAACCCGCAGGCTTCTTTGGTGCATCCCGGGGTGTCGTCCCGCGGATAGAAATAAACGACCACCGCTTTCCCCAGCAGATCCTTCGAGTGGATGGTCGAACCGTCGGTGATGGTCGCACTGAAGGATGGGGCGGGTTCCCCAACCTGGAGGCGGACCCGGGCCACCGACGGTGGGGACGCCTTCGCGGCGGGAGCCTTTGGGGGGGCCACGTTGGCAGCGGAGGTCTTGGCGGCGGTGATCTTGGTGGTGGAGGTCTTGGTGGTGGAGGTCTTGGTGGTGGAGGTCTTGGTGGTTGCCTTGGGTTTCTTGGGAACGGACATG
>JBIKMQ010000262.1:0-4371 GCA_044359215.1 Candidatus Chromulinivoraceae bacterium | reverse complement strand
CTGCTGGGAGGTGAAGCTGGCCTTGCCCACGGGAACGTGGATGTTGCCGGCCTTGTCCACCTTGAACTCGACGCGTCCGGCCTTGACCTCACGGACGGCCTTGCCGGTGTCGTCGGTCACGGTGCCGGTCTTGGGGTTGGGCATCAGGCCGCGGGGACCAAGCACCTTGCCGAGCTTGCGGACCTCGGTCATGGCCTCGGGCGTGGCGATGGCCACGTCGAAATCGGTCCAGCCGTCGACGCACTTCTTGATCATGTCCTCGAAGCCGACAAACTCGGCACCCGCCGCACGGGCCGCCTCGGCGGGCGCACCGGGCTTGGTGAACACGAGCACGCGGACGGTCTTTCCGGTGCCGTGGGGCAGCGGGGTGGTGCCGCGGACCATCTGGTCGGACTGCTTGGGATCCACCCCGAGACGGAAGGCCAGGTCGACGGTCTCGTTGAACTTGGCCTTCGGGAACTTGGTGAGGATCTCAACGGCGGCGTTGAGGGGGTAGACCTTGGAGGTGTCCACTTGGGACAAGGCCTTCTTGTAGCGTTTGCTGGGCATTTTGACAGCGGTGCATTCGGACGTGAGTCCTCCCGCGTTGATGGTTTACCCGACAGGCAGAACAGTTTCCGCCCACAGGGAATTGTGTTTTTATCCCAGGAGGCTGCCGGGTGTCAAAAGAATTTCCGCGCCAAATGACGCGGGGTTTCCCATGATCGCCGCCATGGAGTCGGGTATCGGCGGGATTCCTTCCTTGGGCATGGTCTGGATCGATGGGCGTTTCCTCGGGATCGAGTGGCACGCCTGGAAGGTCGTGGGCTGGGTGGGCAACGTGGTGTTCTTCAGCCGCTTCCTGGTGCAGTGGCATGCCACCGAGCGCCAGCGGCGGGTGGTCGTTCCACAGGCCTTCTGGTGGCTGAGCCTGGTTGGGTCGCTCATCCTGTTGAGCTACGCCATCCAGCGCCGCGACAGCGTGTTCATCGCCGGCCAGGCCTTCTCGTGGATCCCGTACCTCCGCAACCTGTGGATCCATCGCCGCACGAAGGCCTCCCTGCGGCCCTGCCCGGACTGCGCCCGGGTGAACCCGCCGGAGTACCGCCATTGCCCGGACTGCGGGTCGCCCCAGGCCGGGGACGACCGGTCAGTCCTTGCCCAGGGCCGCTGACGGGTCGGCGTCGGGTGCCGGCGCCGGGACCTCCGACAATCCGGGGGTTTCCGGATACTCGAAGACCTTGCCCTCGAAATTGCGCAGCAGGACCTTGTGGGCCGACTTGCGCAGGATGTACCCGGGATTGACCGGGATCTTGCCGCCCCCGCCCGGGGCATCGATGACGTACTGCGGAACCGCGTACCCGGTGGTGTGGCCGCGCAGGGAATCCATGATCTCCAGACCCCTCGACACGGTGGACCGCAGGTGCGAACTGCCGGCGATCAGGTCGCACTGGTAGATGTAATAGGGCCGCACGCGACAAATCAGGAGCTTCTGGACGAGCGCCTTCATGACGAGCGGGTCGTCGTTGACGTGGCGCAGCAGCACCGACTGGTTGCCCAGAGGAATGCCCGCGTCGGCCAGGCGTCCGAGGGCGTCGCGGACCTCGGTCGTCAATTCCCGCGGGTGATTGGTGTGGACGCTGACAAAAAGCGGGTGGAACTGCCGGAGCATGGCGCACAACTCCGGCGTGATGCGCTGGGGCAGGAAGATCGGCACACGGCTGCCAATCCTGAGGAACTCGACATGGGGGATGGCCCGCAGACGGCCCAGCAGGTACTCGAGCTTCTCGTCGTTGAAGAGCAATGGGTCACCGCCGCTGAGCAGCACGTCGCGGATCTCCGGGTGGCTGGCGATGTAGGCGATCTGGCGGTCGAACTCCGGGTGGAAGTCGTAGCCGCTGGCGTTGCTGACCAGGCGGGAGCGCGTGCAATACCGGCAATAGGCCGCACATCGGTCCGTGACGAGGAAGAGCACCCGGTCGGGGTACCGGTGGACCAGGCCGGGAACCGGCGAGTGGGCATCTTCACCCACGGGATCAAGGGTCTCCCAGGGGGCCGTTTCGGTCTCCTCCAGACGCGGGATGACCTGACGCCGGATCGGGCACGTCTCGTCGGCGCCATCGATCAGGTTGAAGAAGTGTGGCGTGATGGCCAGGGCCAGCTTCGACTCGCCGGCCAGGAGCACCCCGGCCCGCTCCTCGCGGCTCATCCCCGGCAGCAGGCGCTCCAGTTGGTCGATGCGGGTGACGCGGTTCTTGAGCTGCCAACGCCAGTCATTCCAATCCGGATCGGACACCGCGGCCCAGGGACCCCGCCCTGCCGGCCGGAAGGCCTTCAACTCGGCCAGGCGACGGGTGTCATCGAGGGAATCGGGCGCGGAATCCTCAGCGGGAGGGAGGGAAAACTCCATGTCGGCGGCAAGCTAGGGGGGGTCTCCGGGGAGTCAAGGGCCGCGGAAGCCTGCTCAGCCCCCCGCGAGAACCCCGGCCGGGGCCAACGAACCGCGCTCGCCGGCCCGCAACCGGAGGAACGGCTGGGCCAGCGCCCGGCAACGGTCCTCGAACACGTCGGGCGGGGCCGTGTTGAACTCGAAGCCCTCGTAATGGCAGGGCACCACCCGCCCGATGGCCGAGGCGCGGGCCAGTTCGGCGGCCTCGTGGCCCCGGAGGTTGCCGGCCACCCGACGTTCCGGCGACCGCCCGTTGATGGGCAGGAAGGCCAGGTCGATCCGGGCCTCGCGCAGGCGGTCCTCCATCCCCGGGAACCACACCGTGTCGCCCGAGTGGTACACGGTCCAGCCGCCCACCCGGACCAGGAATCCCAGGCAGTTGAGGCGGCCCGCCCCGTCGCGCTCAAGAGATTCGTGGGCGGCGGGCACCGCCTCCAGGTCAAAGGCCCCCAGGGAGACCGATCCGGGCCCGCCCGGGGCGGCCTGGCGGGCGGGACACGAGGCATCGAGCCCAAGCAAACAGGCCTCGGGCAGTCCGGAACGGGCGGCCGCCAGTGGCCGGATGGCCTCCGGGAACACCAGGCGCAGGCCGGGATTGGCGCGGACCAGCGGGACCAACGTCTCCGCATCCAGGTGGTCGGTGTGGGCATGGCTGGCCGTGACCCCGGAGAGCCCGGTCAGCCTGGCCGGGTCGACGACCCGCTCGGTCATCCGCACGTGCGGCTTGTCGGTCCCGGCATATTTCCGCGTCAGGGAGTCGGACAGGTACGGGTCGAGGAGCAGGCGATGGCCTCGCCATTGGAGCAGGAATCCACTCTGGCCCAGCCACCAGAAGTGGAGGGATTCCGGGGCCGACCGGGCGGCCTGATCGAGGTCGGCCAGCAGAGCGTCGTCACGGAGCAGCGGCTGGATCAGCCCTCCGAGGCGGCCCGGGTCGATCCTCCCCACCCCGGCGGTCCCGGGCAAGGGCACGGCATCGTCCCCGGTTCCCATGCTTCAGAGGGTTTGCCGCACCAGGTCGGCCCCAGCACAGAGCGCCTGCAGCTTGCGCCGGGCGGCCCATCGGGCGGTCTGGCTTAGGCCGCAGTCCGGGGCGAGCACGAGGCGGTTGGCCGGCACGTGCTCGAGGCAGCGGCGGATGCGGGCGGCGATGTCCTCCGGGGTCTCCAGATAGTAGCTCTTCACGTCCACGATGCCGACGGCGACATCCCGGCGGCGGGCCACCTGACCGATGAGCTCGAGCTCCGAGAACTCGCGGCTGGCCATCTCGACGTGCATCTCGTCGCAGTGCATGTCGAGGAAGGCCGGGAACAACGGGGCGATCCGCCGGGGTCCGATCGCCCGCGCCTTGTAGTTGCCGAAGCACAGGTGCATGCACACCCGGGTGCGGCCGGAGATGGCCTCCACCGTGCGGTTGAAGAGGTCCACGAAGCGCCGGACATCCTCGCGGTGGCCGTAACAGCTCATCGAGGGCTCATCGACGCTGATCTCGCGGCATCCGGCGGCCACCAGAGCCTCGAGTTCGCGGCGCACCAGGGGCAACAGCGCCTCGGCCACGGCCCACCGGTCGGCGTAGCCCAGGTCGGGGTTGGGCACCAGGCGGCCTGAAAGCGTGTAGGGCCCTGGCATCGAGGCCTTCAGGGTGACCCGCCCGGACGCACCCAGGTCCCGGACAATCCCCTCCAGCCGACGAAACTCCTCGAGGGCACCCAATCCCCGGGGCGCCTCGAGCGGGGCGAGGATCCGGTGGCGACCCCGTTGGTCATGGGCGGGCGGTCCCCAGCGGCGCGGCGGGGCCGACTCGAGGTCGATGCCCCGGAGATGCCCATAGAAGCTCAGGTTGAAGTCGAGTCGGGTCTGTTCGCCGTCGGTGATCACGTCCAACCCGGCGGCCAGCTGGTCCTTCACCGCGCAAGTCACCGCATCGGCCTGCAATTCGGCGA
>JBIKMQ010000261.1:0-4379 GCA_044359215.1 Candidatus Chromulinivoraceae bacterium | reverse complement strand
CCGGTTCGTTGGCGGTGTAGGTCGCCACGGTGGTGGCATTCTCCGCGACAGACGGCGTCGCAGGGCCGGCGATTTCGGGCGCGATCTCGTCGAGGTCCTGGACGGTCACCGTCACCGAACGATCCGTCCGATTGCCGGCGGCGTCGGTCGCTCGCAGTACCACGTCGTAGGTGTTGTCCTGGTCGGCGTCCGAGGGAGCCTCGAAGTCGGGGGGTACGATGAACGACAAGGCACCATCGGTGAGGGTGAAGCGGGCGGCATCGGCTCCACCAGCGACGCTCCAGGTTACCGGCTCGTTGGCGGTGTAGGTGGCCACCGCCGTGGAGTTCTCCGCGACAGCGACCGTTGTCACACCGGAAACCACCGGAGACGTCACATCCCGGAACACCACGTTGGCCACCGCCGCCTCTGCTCCGCCGTTCCGGACGGGTTGGCCGTTGATGGTGGCCGTGAAGGTGCCCACCCCCGCGACCGATTCGGCGGTGAGGGTGACCCCGTAGGTGCCATCACCAAGGTCCTCGACACCGGCCACGGTGCCGATCCCGGAGGACCGGCTCACCACCACGCCGGCTCCACCAAGCGCCAAGACATTCCCGTAGGCATCGACCGATCGGATCATCAGGCGATGGATGGAGACCCCGTCGGCCGGAACCGATGCGGAAAGGGGGGTGAAAATCGACCTCGCGCCATCCGCGCCGGCAGGGATCACCTCGAACGATCCGGAGAACGCGGGCGACAATCCGTCGGCAACGGCCTTCAGGACGGCGCCCGAAACCGCGATCGTTGGCCGAATCCCTTCGAACACCACCCTCCCGGTCGAGGCGGTGCGATTCACGGGGAGATCCGCCGAGGGAACTCCGGGGCCAACCTCCCAGTCCAGGGTGACACCTCCCACCCAATCGTCGACGCGATTGCCATGAAGGTCGCGAGCTTCCACCTCCGGGGCCGGATGAATGGACACACCGGCGATCGTGCTCGACGGGTCTACCCGGAAGGTCAGGTGATGGGCCGGTCCGGAAACCGTCACCACCCGGGGCGAGATCCCCGAAACGCCCGGGCGATCCAGATCGTTGGCACTCACCTGGGCCCAGACCCCCGAAACCGTCGGAACCGTCCACCCGACAGAAACCGCGCCATCGGACCCGGTCACGGACGTCAAGGCGCTGAGCGTTCCCGGAGTGCCTGATTGGCTCCAGGCCACCTTCCGTCCTTCAAGGGCGACGTGAATCCCGGCCGCATCCACCGCCTGGGCTCTCGCTTGGATCAGGCCACCCGCCACCACCCGCTCCTGGCTCACCGTCACCACAAATCGATCCACCGGGCCCGGAACCTCGCAGCGGGACGTCGCCACCGCCGATGGGTTGCCGGCAGCGTCGACGATCCGCAGGAGGAATCGGCGGCATCCGGGCGTCGAGACACCCGGGGAGGCCTCGTACCGGAGCGCCCCGAGGACCGCCTGCACGTCGGAAACGGAGAACGTGGGCGCATCGGCCCGGACCAATAGGAATCGCCCTGACTGGAACCAGACATCGACGGGCATGCTCCCGACCCGGAACCCACGGAGCGGGCCCTCGCTGCCATCGGCGGCGAAGGAGCCGTCCCCAAGGAACAGGCGTTCCAGCGAACCATCCCTCAGGTCGCCCGCTTCCAGTTCCAACGAGCGGATGCGGCCGGAATTCTCCAGCAGGACTGGAACCCCATCGACGCCCACCAAGCGGACGGATTTTCCTGGGGGTACCGCCTGCCGGGTGTCCAAGGTCGACGGATCGCCTGGGGACAAATCCAACGATGGCGGTTGGGTGTCCCGGAGGATCAATTCGCTCCGGGACCCATCGGAACGCGCGTTGCCGGCGGCATCCCGGACCGTGGCGATCACGTCGTAACTCCCGGAGAACCCACCACCAACCTCGGCCGGTCGCAACGCGTTCGACTCGGGGACGTCCAGCCACCACGAGTCGCCGGAGACGACGAGCGGTCCGTGTCCGTCCTCATAGGTGATCCCGTCAAGCGTCACGGAGAAACGATCCCCGGCTTCGAGCACCACCCGGCCGCCGATCCGGGGCGTCCCCTGATCGGTGGTCTGGGAATCCACCGTCACGGGCCCGACAGGCGGGGTGGTGTCGAGGGTCAGGACCTGCTCCACGGAGCCGTTCGCATCGGTGGCCCTCAGGAGATACCGGCCCTCGGGCAATGGACCCAGGATGGACGACCAGTCTCCCGAACCGGAGACGGCGACCGCGGTCGGTGGCAGCGCGGTTCCCCCTCCGACCGCCACGACGGCGACCTGCACCGCGCCCCCGGGATGGCCCAAGCCTCGGACTTGCACCGAGGATGCCGCGGTCACGAAATCCCCGGGCACTGCGCTGTCCTCGAAGACGGCCAGGATCACCGGCCCCTGACTGGGCCCGCGGGCATGGATGAACCGCTGGGCGGCCACGACAACGGATCCCTCTGCGGTGACGGCCCATCCATCGATCCGGACTTCCCCTTGGGCAAGGCTGCGCAGGTTGATCGCCGGGCTCACCCAACTCCCATCGGCCATCGGCATCACGTCGACGACGAGTGACCGGATCCCGTCCCCGAGACTCAATCGGATCCGCCCCCCGGGGGCGACGCCACGAGAGCTCCCCCGGATCACAAGGGCGAGGTCCTCGCTCTCATCCACCCGGCCGTCGGCAAGGACCTCGCCGGGGCCCGACGGCAGGGGGTCGATGCGAAGTCCGGGCGCGCCGGCATCGATCCGAAGATCCACCACGGGGGTGACTGTCCGATTGCCCAACCCGTCGACGGCGGAGGCCCTCACGGCAACCGTGCCGGAAAGTTCGGGGGTGACCTCAACACCCCAGATGCCTCCGGCTCCCACGGTGGCGATCCGGGTGAAGGCATTGTTCCATGACCCATCGCGGTCCGAATCGATGGAGATCTCGACCATCGCCCCTTCGGCCAGGTCGCTGACACCGGTGATCCATGGCGTGGAATCCGGGGTGACCGGGTCGAAGGTGAAGGCGATGATCGGTGGAACCACATCCACCAAAAAACGCTGCTCATAGGAGCCCCGGTTCCCGACCGGGTCGACGACCGAGGCCATAGCCCGGACCCATCCCCGGAGACCGGCCGAAGGAAACGTCCCGTCCGACGGGGGCACAAGCCCGGTGTCCACCGACCATCGTCCATCCTCCTGGACAGGCACCCGGTAACGGAGCGAGGGCACCGGATCCGGGCTCTCTTCCAGGACCACGTCCAACTGCACGAGGGCACCGACCGGGATGCCGATGGTGGTGCCGCCAATCACCGGAGTGGTGTCGGCCACGGTTCCCATGGCGATGGCGATGCGGGCGGTGGTGTCGACGACGAGCTCCAGGACGGTGGGATCGTCGACCACGCCGCCCAGCCCACTGCGGCGCACCCGCGCAAGGATCTCATGGGCTCCATCCGTCATGTCCTCATCGACCGTGAGCGACCAGCCCGTGGCCTGCACATGGAGTGACCCAACCGGTTGAACCCTGCCGTCGATGCTCACCTCGAGGGCATCCCCTGAAACCTGCGTCCAAGTCCCTGTCAGCTCGGGCCGGCGCAAGGTCGTGCGGAGCGGCCGCACCGTCGGCCGGTTCAGACCGACGACCGTATTGGTGCCGCAACCAGGATGCCCGGCGACGGCGGTGACCCGGGCATGCGGGGCGAGGCCGGCCGGCGGCAGGAGCCCCGACTCAGGGGCCTCGACACCCGTGTCCAATTGCCAGCGCCCGTCGATGGCAACAGGGGCCTGATAGGTCAGGTCGTCCGACCCATCGTTGTCGGCATCGATGAGCACGCGCACCAGCAGGCCGGCGGGCAACGATGTGGTGCCGGAGATCAGGGGCGTGGAATCCTGGGCCAGCGACGCGGTGTCCAGGGTCAGGGCAGGTGCCCCGATGGCGGGGCGTGTGTCATACGCCTGGCTGGCGGAACCCGGTGCGCTGGCGCGGCCGCCCGTGAGTCCGATGGCGGCGCAATCCGCGACCTGGACCTCCAAGGTTCCCCGGGCCGAGGCGGCGGGGGTGACGACCAGGGTGTACCCTGCATCGCTCAACCGGGTGAAGGCTCCACGGGTGCCGCCGATCACGGTGATGTCGCTGGCATCGAACCCGTTGACCGGCTCGGAGAACTCGAATCGGAACGTGACGGAACCTGACGCGCTGCCGGGGACGTCGTCGGTGATGACCAGGCGCGGGGAAGACAACTGGAGCGCCGCGAAGGCCTTGCCCTGGATGACCACCGAGCCGTCGTTGGCCGTGACGGTGAAGGCCAGCGGGCCGTTGGCCAGGGATCGGATCTGGACCGAGGTCAGCGTCGCGGTCCAGGTGCCGGCGGAGAAGGTGCCGGACACGCCCTGGGTGGTG
>JBIKMQ010000260.1:0-4385 GCA_044359215.1 Candidatus Chromulinivoraceae bacterium | reverse complement strand
TCCGTCATCAGCCACCGCAGATCGATCCGGCCCTGCCGCTCGGGGGCGCGCAGCACGCCCACCCGGGATTCCAGCCCGGCCACGCGGGCAGGATCGGCCGACTCCCCCACGACCACCAGGGCATCCTGGCGTGCGGCACCGACCACCAACCGGCACCCCGTCGGAGTCCTGGCCCGGGTGTCGAGGACGATGCGTCGCTTGGCGGGCAACCCGGCCGGCAGGCGGAACCCCGGCTGGGACCGCGGGGTCAACTCGGGATCGTCGGCCAGGACCGTCTCCACGCCCACGAGGACCGCGTCGGCCTCGAGGCGCAGCCGGTGGGCGTGGGCGCGAGAGGCCGGCCCCGTGATCCACTTCGACTCGCCGGACGCGGTGGCGATCCGCCCATCGAGGGTCATCGCCGACTTGGCGGTGACCCAGGGGGTCCGGTGGACGATCCAATGGTGGAACGCCTCGTTGAGCCGGAGGGCATCTGCCTCGAGCACCCCGGAGTCGACACGGATGCCTGCGGCCCGGAGCAGTTCGAGCCCGTGGCCCGCATGGCGGGGATTGGGGTCCACCGCGCCGACAACCACCCGGGCGACACCCGCACGGATCAGCGCGTCGGTGCACGGCGGCGTCCGCCCGTGGGTGCAGCAGGGTTCGAGGGTGACGTGGAGGGTCGCGCCGGCGACGGGGTTTCCCCGCCGGGCCGCATCGGCCAGGGCCTCCACCTCGGCATGGGGGCCACCGGCCAGCCGGTGCCATCCCTCGCCGATGACCTGCCCGTCCCGGACCAGCACGGCACCGACCATCGGGTTGGGCGACGTGCACCCGCGGGCCCGCCGGGCCAGGGTCAGGGCCCGCGCCATGAATCGCTCGTCGGGGCTCATGGGGCCGGGAAATGGGCGGATCAACCCTTGGCCGAGAACAAGGCCTCGGCGAACTGCCGGGCGTCGAAGGCCTGCAGGTCGTCGGCCTGCTCACCGACGCCGATGAACTTCACCGGGATGCCGAGTTCCTTCTGGATGGCCACCACCGCCCCGCCCTTGCTGGTCCCGTCGAGCTTGGTGATCACCAGGCCCGTCAGCTTGACCGCCTTGTGGAACTCGCGGGCCTGGACCAGCGCATTCATGCCGGTGGAACCGTCGAGCACCAGCAGCACCTCGTGCGGAGCCCCGGGGAACTTGCGGTCCACCACCCGGTGCACCTTCTGGAGTTCCTGCATGAGGTTGTGCTTGGTGTGCAGCCGACCGGCCGTGTCGATGAAGAGCCAGCGTGCCTGCCGCGCCTGGGCGGCCACGACGGCATCGTGGGCCACCGAGGCGGGATCCGCCTGGTAGGCGCCGGCGATGACCGGGATGTCCAAGCGGGTGCCCCAGAGCTGGAGTTGCTCGATGGCGGCGGCCCGGAAGGTGTCGCAGGCGGCGAGCAACGCCGGTTCACCGCGCTCGACCATCCGCTTGGCGAGCTTGGCGCAGGTGGTGGTCTTGCCGGTGCCGTTGACCCCGACCATCGAGACCACGGTCACGCCGTCGGTCCGGGCCTTGAGCGCCGGGTCCATGCCGCCGAGGCTGCGTTCGACCTCGGCGATGGCGATGTCGACAAAATCGAGGCCCGACTTGCCCTGGGTCTCGAAGGCCTGACGCACCGCCGCAAGGATCTGCTGGGTCATGGGCAGCCCCAGGTCGGCCGCCAGCAGCGCGGCCTCCAACTCCTCGACGCTCTGGGCCGTGAGCTTCGGCGAGCGTGTGACGATGCGCTGGATCTCGTGGGCCAGCGAGGTGGCCGTCTTGGTGAAGGCCGATTTGAGCTTGTCGAAGAATCCCATGGATCGGGTCGATGGTCAGGAGAGCGGAGGGACTGGGGCGGACCCGCTGGAGCGCCGGGAACGCCGGGCACGCAGGGCCTCCACCTGCCGGTAGGGCAGCTTCACCCGGCCGATGAGAGGCTCGCCCTTGGCCATGCCGTGACAGTCGCTGCCGCCGGTGGCGACCAGGTCGAGCTCGGCAGCCCTGCGGGAGTAGCCCTCGGCGGCCTCCGGCGAATGCCGGGTGTGCCAGCACTCCAGCCCGTCGATGCCGGCATCCTTGAGCTTCCCGATCAGGCTGTCGTTGCGGTACAGACCGGGGTGGGCCAGCACGGCGACCCCGCCGGCCTCGCGGATCAGCACCACGGCCTCCTCGGCACTCATCCGGGCCTTGGGCACGAACCCCGGGCGCCCGCGCTTGAGGAAACGGTCGAACGCCTGGTCGTGGTCGCGGGCGAACCCCTGCTGGACCAGCGCGCGCGCGACATGGAGCCGGCCGGGGGCCTCGCACCGGGCGATCGAGCGGACCAGCGCCTCGCTGATGCCCACCCCGTTGTCGTTGAGCCGGGTGACCATCTCGCAGACCCGCTGTTGCCGCACCCCCTGGAACCGACGCAGTTCGGAACGCAGGCGGGGGGACGACAGGTCCATCCAGTATCCCAGGACGTGGACCTCCTGCCCCGTGACCTCGGCGGTCAGTTCGGCCCCGGGGATGAACTCCAGCCCCTCCCGCAGGCAGGCCTGCTCCATGCGCTCGCAACCCTCGACGCTGTCGTGATCGGTCAGGGCCACCGCATCCAGACCCTGCTGGCGGGCGTGGCCGGCCAACTCCTCGGGCGAGTAGGTGCCGTCGGAGAAATGCGTGTGCAGATGGAGGTCGGCGTGCTTCACGGCAACTCGTCCGCGGGCGATTCCTTGGCGGTGCGGGCGGGACGGTTCAGCTCGGCGCGGACCTTGTCGAGGATGCCGTTGACGAACTTGCCGCTGTCGGCGGTCGAGAACTTCTTCGCCACGTCGACCGCCTCGTTGATGCTGACCACCGGTGGGATGTCGTCCCGGTGGAGCATCTCGTGGATCGCCAGGCGCATCACGTTGCGGTCCACGATGGCCATCCGGTGGAGGTCCCAGTTCTTGGCGTGCCTGCGGATGATTTCGTCGAGTTGTTCCCGGCAATCAAGGACACCGCGCACCAGGCGGTCGGCGAACAACCGGGTGGCGCTTTCGTCGGCGGTCGGCGGCGGCAGTTCGACCCGCTCGCCCCAGGTGGGTCCACGCGTCTCCAGGAAGTCGCTCATCCTCTGGGCATCCCAGAACTGGTCGAGGGCCGCATCCAGGTTCTCCGGCGGATTCAGATCGTGCTGAAAGAGGAACTGCACCGCCCGTTCGCGGGCCTCCCGACGCTTGCGCATGGGGGGACGATAGACCAAAGGCCCGGCGGACAAGAGCGTTTTATTGGACGAACCCCGGGACGGGGCCCAAACCCTGCCCCACGCCGCTGATGCGCCGGGCGCCGGCATAGACGTTGAATCGGCCCTCGCGCAGGAACCCCACCAGCGTCTGGCCGGACTCGGCCGCGAACTCGACGGCCAGGCTCGAGGGTGCCGACACCGCCGCGACCATGGCGATGCCCGCGGCGAGGGCCTTCTGGAGGATCTCGAAGGACACCCGGCCACTCACCATCAACACCGACGGACCCAGGGGGAATCCGCCGTCGAGGAACCGCCGCCCGATGACCTTGTCCACCGCGTTGTGCCGCCCGACATCCTCACGCACCACCCACAGGCGGCCGTCCGGGCCGAAGAGGGCCGCCGCGTGCAACCCGCCGGAGGCCGCGAACCCGGCCTGCGCCTCCCGGAGCCTGCCGGGTAATCCGAGCAACACGCCGGGATCCACCTCGAAGTCTTGGGTGGCTGCCGGGAAGCGCCGCCTCAGCGCATCGATGCTGGCTCGGCCGCACAACCCACAGCTGGACGAGGCGAACACATGCCGCGTCAACGAGGCAAAATCGCAGGTCACCGAATCGGCCAGGAACACGTCCACCACGTTGCCCAAGGGGTTGCGCGGGTGTGGACGTATCCCGCGGAGATCCGTCGGCGCGCGCAGGAGTCCCTCGCCCACCAGGAAACCGGCCGCCAGCTCGTCGTCATGTCCCGGGGTCCGCAGCGTCACGCTGATGCTGCGGGTGTCGATGCGGATCTCCAGCGGCTCCTCCACGGCGAGGGAATCCTCGGCAGGCGCCTCGAGGGATCCCCGGTTCCAGCGCCGGATCGACGCCGGCCGCGTCGATGTATCCGGAGGGTTCACAGCGTCTGGCTCAGGAAGCCGCCGTCCACGCGCACGTCGGTGCCGGTCACGAACCCGGCGGCGCGGGAACTGGCGAGGAACACCGCCGCCCCGGCCAGCTCGTCGGCGACCCCGAAGCGGGCCATCGGGGTGTGGCCGAGGATGGCCTTGGCCCGGGCAGTCGGGCTGCCGTCGTCGTTGAAGAGGAGACGGCGGTTCTGCTCGGCCGGGAAGAACCCCGGGGTGATGGAATTGACGCGCACCCCGCTGGGGGCCCACTCGCGCGCCAGGAACTGCGTGAGGCTCAGGACCG
>JBIKMQ010000259.1:0-4398 GCA_044359215.1 Candidatus Chromulinivoraceae bacterium | reverse complement strand
CAGTCGGGCCAGGAGATCTCGGAGCTCATGCCCCACCTGGCCCGGGTCGCGGACGACATCGCCATCGTGAAGTCGATGCACACCGACGCCTTCAACCACGCGCCGGCGCAGATCTTCATGAACACCGGTTCCCAGCAGTTCGGGCGGCCGAGCCTCGGGGCCTGGACCACCTACGGCCTGGGCAGCGAGGGCAGCGACCTGCCGGCCTATGTCGTCTTCTCGACGGGCAGCAAGGGCACCAGCGGCGGGGCCTCCAACTGGGGAGCGGGTTTCCTGCCGAGCGTCCACAACGGCGTGCTGTTCCGCAGCGGGGGAGACCCGGTGCTCTACCTGTCGAATCCCGGCGGGGTCGACCGCACGGCCCAGCGCCAGACCCTCGATGCGATCCAGGAACTCAACCGCCAGCGGTTGGGCCGGGTGGGCGATCCCGAGATCGCCACCCGCATCGAGTCCTTCGAGATGGCCTACCGGATGCAGGCCAGCGCGCCCGAGCTGATGGACATCCGCCGGGAGCCGCAGCACGTCCTCGACCTGTATGGGGCAACCCCCGGCAGGACCACCTACGCCACGGCCTGCCTGCTGGCCCGGCGCCTGGTGGAGCGCGGCACCCGGTTCGTGCAGATCTTTCATGAAGCCTGGGACCAGCACGGCAACCTGGCCGGCGACCTGAAGCGCAACTGCGCCGACACCG
Organism: Candidatus Chromulinivoraceae bacterium; assembly: GCA_044359215.1. Classification (GTDB taxonomy): domain Bacteria; phylum Verrucomicrobiota; class Verrucomicrobiia; order Limisphaerales; family UBA9464; genus SXXZ01. The sequence continues at coordinate 3,707 of JBIKMQ010000259.1, read as the reverse complement.
ACCGGGCCAACGCGGCCCTGATCCAGGACCTCAAGGCCCGGGGCCTGCTGGACGACACCCTGGTGATCTGGGGCGGCGAGTTCGGGCGGACCCCCATGGTGCAGGGCGGCGATGACGGCCGCGACCACCACCCCAACTGCTTCTCCATGTGGATGGCCGGCGGCGGCGTCCGCCCGGGCATCACCCTGGGCCAGTCCGACGACTTCGGCTTCAACGCCACGGTGGACAAGGTCCATGTCCATGACCTCCACGCCACGATCCTCCACCTGCTGGGTTTCGACCACGAGAAGCTCACCCACCGTTTCCAGGGTCGCGATTTCCGCCTGACCGACGTCTTCGGCGAGGTGGTCCGCAAGCTCGTCGCCTGAGGTCCCGGGGCTCAGGGAGGGGGCGGCCCGCGCAGGTGGGCGACCGTCGGGCCGGTCGTGAAAATGTCGCTGGCGCGGGCCGCGGGGATGGGATAGACCGTCGCCATTCCCTGGAAAGACGTCCCGCCAACCGTGCCATGAAGCCCCTCCCGCGGCAGAGCGCCTTCACGCTCATCGAACTCCTGGTGGTCATCGCCATCATCGCCATCCTGGCGGGCATGCTCCTGCCGGCGCTGGCCAAGGCCAAGGTCAAGGCCAACGCCACCCGGTGCGTCAGCAACCAGAAGCAGCAGTACCTCGGGTACGCCATGTACTCGGCCGACAACCAGGACCTCATGCCGGCGCATGGCGACTGGGGCACGGTGGGTGGCGAGATCTGGTCCTCCACGCCCGGGGTGCCGCTGCGCTCGGCCCAGGGCAGGGCCAAGGTGAACATCGTGCACGACACCCGGGCCTGGGAGACCAACCGCCCGCTCAACGCCTACGTCCCCGCGCCCGAGGCCTTCCGTTGCCCGTCGGACAAAGGCGACAGCTACTGGGCCGCCGAGTCGAAGAAGGGGTGCTACATGGCCTGGGGCAACAGCTACCTGGTGATGTGGGCCGTCGACTGGTTCGGGGTGAAGCACATCACCGGCAACCTCGCGTCACCCACCGTCGCGGGAGACTCCAAGCCCATCAAGAACTCCGAGATCGCCCTGGCCCCGGCCACCAAGATCCTCCAGGGGGACTGGCCCTGGCATGGCAGCCGTGACTCCGGCGATGGGCAGGTGAGCGGAGCGACCCGGGACCGGAGCCTCTGGCACAACAACCGCGGTCAGCGGGGCTGGAACATGGCCTACGGCGACGGCCATGTGGCCTTGTTCCGCTTCCCGAAGGACTACGACCCCTCGGACATGAGCCAGAAGGTGGACATCAACGGGCCCTGGTGGTGAGCCCGGTTGGCGGCGGCTCGGGCCCGGCCAAAAAACCAGTTCCCAGCCGGTGCCGGCTTTCCTAGTGTCTTCTTCCTGCCAGCCTGAAAGGGCCGGCAGGAACCCATCCATAGACTTATGCCACTGACCCACACGCGCGACCTGTTCTCGAAGGCCCTGAAGGGCAAGTACGCCCTCGGCGCCTTCAACGTGAACAACATGGAGCTGCTCCAGGCCATCATCGAGGCCTGCGAGGAAGAGAAGGCCCCGGTGATGCTGCAGATCTCGAAGGGAGCCCGAGACTACGCCCATCCGGTGTACCTCAAGGGCCTGATCGACTCCGCGGTCAAGCTGTCCACCATCCCCATCGCCGTCCACCTCGACCACGGCGACAGCTTCGAGCTGTGCAAGCAGTGCATCGACGAAGGCTTCACCAGCGTCATGATTGACGCCTCGCATGATCCGTTCGAGAAGAACGTCGAGATCTGCGCCAAGGTCGTCGAGTACGCCCACAGGCACAACTGTGTGGTCGAGGGCGAACTCGGCATGCTCGTTGGCGCCCAGCACGACGACGGCGAGGAGGGCGGCAGCTATTCCAAGGGCGGCGCCTACACCCACCCCGAGGAGGCCGTGCAGTTCGTCAAGCAGTCCGGCGTCGATTCGCTGGCCGTCGCCATCGGCAACAGCCATGGAGCCTACAAGTTCAAGGGCGAGCAGCACCTCGACCTCGAGCGCCTCAAGGCCATCAAGAAGGCTCTGCTCGACGCCGGCATGGGCGACTACCCCCTGGTGTTGCACGGAGCCTCCTCGGTGCCCAAGGAGCTGGCCCAGAAGATCAACAAGTACGGTGGTGACCTGGGCGAGGAGACCGCCGGCGTGCCCGAGGCCGACATCGAGGTCGCCCGTCGCGTGGGTTGCACCAAGGTCAACATCGACACCGACCTGCGCCTGGCCATGACGGCGGCCATCCGCGAGGTTCTGGTGTCCAAGCCCAAGGAGTTTGATCCCCGCAAGTACCTCGGCCCCGCCCGCAAGGCCGTGAAGGAGCTCGTGCGCCACAAGCTGCGCAACGTGCTGTGCTGCGCCGGCCACGCCTTCGACTGAAATCCCTTCGGCCCTGCCCGGGTAACGGCCCGGGTCAACGGCCCGGGTCCAACGAGTCGGCCTCACGCCGACCGCCTCTCGGCCTTCCAGCGGCCCTCCGGAGACTCCGCCGGAGGGCCGTTCGTCTTGGGGCGGGTCCCTTCCTGCCCGGGACTCGGGCGGAGCCCCGTCAAGGCCGGAGCGATTCGAGGAAGGCCACCAGATCGCTGAGCTCCTGCAGGGTCAGCGTCTCGTTGTAGTCTCCCATCCTCGACTGTTTCCCGTTGGCCACCAGATCGCGCTGGAATCCGGGCTCGATCCGGTGCGACGGGTTGATGATGGAGTTGACCAACTCGATGCGGCTGGGTTTGCGCTGCTCGCCTCCGAGCACCACCGGCACGGCCGGTTGCGCGTAGGGTGCCTCAAATTCCTTCTCATACCCCTTTACCACGTGGCATCCATGGCACCACATCCGGTTGAACGCCGCCCGTCCCCGGTCGGCCTTGCCTTCCGGCAGGCGCAGCGTCCAGGTGGAACCGCTGTCGGGTGCCAGGATGGTGGGCCGGGTGCCGGGTTCCCGGAGCTGGTCGGCGGACCACGCCGGGCCTCCCGCCGCATCCCGTAGCACCAGCGACCGTTCGCCGACGCTGATGGCCCGGGCGATCACCACCGAGGCGCCGCCCATGGGGATCTTCGACCCCTCCACGGCCACGGGGTCACGCGGTTGCAACTGCAATTCCTGCCGTTCCAGGAACCAGCGGGGCCCGAGGTGCACGACCACCTTTTCGGCTCCCGACTGGACGATCGCCTGGAGGCCCGGTGAGGCCCCTCCGCCGGGCCGGAATGATTCGAGTCGGACGACCCACCCCCGGAAGGTCACCAGCGCGTTGGTGTCGAACTGTCTGACGTACGGCGAGGTGGCCGACCAGCCTCCGGTGCCCGGCCAGCGGAATCGGTCCTGGGCCAGGCCGGTCAGGGACGCGGTCGTCAGGGTGAGCAGGATGGCGAGGGCGTGGGCGTGGCGGGGGCGGCGGCGGAGGGTGGGCTGGGATGTGGGGGCGGGTGGCTTCATGGTGGGGGTCGGTTCCGGGCCGGTTGGGCCCTGGGCGACGGGTAGTTCGCGCAGGACCGCCCGCCACACCTCCCTTGGCCGTCGCCGACCTTCCGTTGTCCTCCGGGGCAGGGAAATCCCCACTGGACGGTTGCCGCGGCTCCTGAAAAACCTCCTTCGCGCGGCTCCCGGGTTCCGGCATCGTCACGGCGCCATGTCGCTCCAGGAACACCGCCAGGCCATCGACGCGTTGGACTCCGAGATCGTGCGCCTGCTCAACGAGCGCACCCGCCA